>JAQCND010000030.1 GCA_028274765.1 Bradymonadaceae bacterium | reverse complement strand
CGCGACGCCTGGGATTGACCGAGCAGATCGGCAGCAGATCGTTGGACGACTCACAGACTTCGAGGCAGTAGTCGTTCGACACCAACACCTGTGTTTGCTCGCGATCGAGCGCGCCCCTGTCGTCGTAGACCCCGTCGAGCGACAGGACGCCCACGGCATCGAGGTCGCTCTGCTCGGCCCAGCGTACCAATTTGGTGCGGTACGCACCATCGAGGTCGTCGCCCTCGACGTCGGCGAGTCCGAGCGCACGCTTGAGATATCGATACAGGATGCCCCCCCGCATCTCCGGACTCACATAACAGCCGTTTTCCTCCCGAACGCCGATCAGATGAGCGTGAATATCGATGATCATCGAGTGAGTTCCCGGGTGCACATGCCAGTGATTCGATCGTATCGTCTATCATCTGCGTCTCCCCCCGATACCAACGACGTGTGGTGGGAGGCGACGAGGATCGTAAGGGGGCTGGCCCTTGAGATCGAGTCGCTCGCCCGGACGGGACTCGTCGATATTGACTCGTATCCACCACGACTGGAGACTGGAGGCGTCGCCCCCGTTCGATTCGCCTCGATGCTTCCCATGCTATGCTCATTCGCCATCCCCGCATCTACTTAGACGCCACCGGACGCTCGAGCGACGCTCTCCTCGTCGAGGGGGGACGCGTCGTCGCCACCGGCGACAAAGCTCGCCAGCAGCACGACGACGGACCCGTCGTCGACCCCGAGGCGGCCTGTCTCTTCCCGGCCCTCGCCGATGCCCATTGTCATCTCTGGGGATTGGGACGCCGGGCCGGCGCCCTGGAACTCCACGACGCCCCAGATGCCGAGGCCGTGCTCGAACGAGTTCGCAACATTCGTCCCGATACCCTGCCCACCGAATGGATTCTGGGACGTGGATGGGACGACCACGATTGGTCTCGAGGCGCTCGATTGACGCGAGCAGACCTCGACGAAGTTTGGCCGAACCGTCCAGTCTGTCTCCATCGCGTCGACAATCACGCCGTCGTCGTCAACAGCGAGGCCCTGCGACGGGCCGGGCTTCCGACCTCTCCCGACGCCTCGTTCAAGTGTGGAGAGGAGGGCGAATTCGAGCGACACACCGACGGTTCGCCGACGGGGCTTCTGGTCGATGGGGCTCTGGAACCGATCCTCGAGGCGATTCCCGACCCCGACCTCGAAGAGGACCGGCGCATGTTCGAAGAGGCGGCCGAGCGGTATCGACAGTTCGGCATCGCCTCGGCTCACCTGGCCAAGGCCGATATCGATCGACTCGACATGCTGCAGGCGATGAAGCAGCGGGGCGAGCTTCCGCTGAGGCTCTACGTCATGGCAGATGGAAGTGGCGGTGGACTCGAGTCCCTTCTCGCTCGTGGCCCCGAGCACGACGACGATGCGTGGCTCTCGATGCGAGCGGTCAAACACTTTGCCGACGGCGCGCTCGGCTCGGGGGGCGCCCTTCTGTTGGAGCCCGATCGAGAGGGACATCGGGGGCTCGAGGTGACGTCGGCCGAGGCGCTGAGGCGACATGCCGAGGCGCTCGTCGAATCGGGATGGCAGATGGCTGTCCACGCCATCGGGGATCGTGCGGCGCGCCACGTGCTCGATGCCTTCGAGAGGACGGATGCCGTCTCGCGCCGGGAGGTGAGGCCACGACTCGAACACGCTCAGATGCTCACTGAAGCCGACTGTGCTCGCCTCGACGACCTCTCGACGATCGCGAGTATCCAGCCGATCCATCTCCGGAGCGACGCCACCTGGGCGGCTCAGCGACTCCACGAGCCCCAGCTCGACCGCCTCTTTCCGTGGCGGGCGCTCTCGGAACACGCCGTGCTCGCCGCCGGAAGCGATTTTCCGATCGAGGATCCCAATCCCTGGCATGGCATCGCCACGGCCCTGTCGCGACGAGATGCGGACGGCCGAACCTTCAGGGGCGAGAAGACATTCTCTCGCGAGGAGATCCTCGCGGCGTATACGACGGGTGCGGCCCACGCCGCTCACTGGGAGGACGATCTCGGTCGACTGGGCCTCGGCTATCGAGCCGACATCATCACCCTCGATCGCGATCCTCTTCGGGCATCTCCCGCTTCTCTCTGGGACACCGAGGTCGAGTCCATGTGGATCGACGGCGAGTCGATCGAGCTCGACTGAGTCGAGCCGTGTTGTGAACGAATGGGAGCCACTCGGCTCATCGCTTCGACTCTCTGTAAGCTCGACTCGCTTCGCCTCCCCATTCCGGCCGCGTGCATCCCCGACAGACGGGAATTGGATACGGCCAACGGAGCAGACGGAGGCGCTACGCGGACGAAGCGACGTGGCGTTCGATGCGCTCTCGGAGCACGGGATACTGGCGCACGAGTTCCAACGCGAAGGTTGCATGTCCCTCGGCGTAGCCGTTCCCGATGACGAGTTCGACGTCCTGGCCAACCCCCTCTGCCCCGAGTGCCGCGCGATTGAAGTCGGTGGCCATGTTGAAAAAATACACCGTACCGCCGGGACGACACGTCAGGATCGAGGCCATCTCGCTTTGCTCGACGTTGCAGGTGTTGACGACCAGCTCGGGGCGCTCGTCGCCGGGCATCATCACCTGCACCTGCTCGAGCGTTCCCATCGGATCGGTCGCATCGCCGGTCCGGTAGTCGTCGAGCACTCCCTCTCGTGAGAGCATCTCGAGATTCGAGGGATCGCGATCGAGCCCGTAGAGTTCGATCGAGCCCGGGGTCGCCTCCCGGGCAGCGGCGGCACATAGCATCCCCGAACGCCCCGCTCCCAGAATGAGCGCACTCGAGACGTCGTCGACCAGTTCGGGGAGGCGGGTGGGCGCCCCGCAGACGTCGAAGATCGCCAGCGCCAACTGCGGATCGAAGTCCGCCGGCATCGGGGCGAGCGGAGCACTCGAGGGGAGATAAGCCCGTCCGTCGACGGCCACGTGATGGGAGTCGAAATCGACTCCTCGGATCTGGCTCAACGACAGGGGCGTGAGCGTGAGGCTCACCAGCGTCGCGACATCGTCGCCGACGACCACCTCGACGGGCCCGTCGTACGAGGGGCCCACGGCCCCGACCGTCCCGCTCAGCATCCCCCCACTTCCCGTAACGGGATTTTCCATCTTGCCGCGATCGTCGACGATTTCGCGAATGCGGCGCGCGACCGCATCCTCCCGTCGTCCCACCTCCTCGACGATCTGGTGGAAGCTGGCCGAATCGATGTTCAGTCGTTCGACCTCGATGGCGACTTCATCGGCGTGCAGCGGACCCGAGGCATCGAGTCGACGGGCGGCCTGAGGGAGAGCGCCCTCGGGTTCACGGACACGATTGGCGCCGTACGGATGTGTAAGTTGTCGATACTCCATCGATAACAGTCGCCCCCCTCTCCCGCGACCTCGATCGAGGCCGATGGGGCGAGGGGGGCGTATCGGAGAGAAACATGAATGAGACGAATCAGTCTCAGTTGCCGAGTTTGTTCAGGTTGTCGAGCGTCTCCTTGTCGAGGTTGTCGAGATTCTTCTCCTGGACGTCCTGTTGTTGTTGCAGAGAGTCGAGGTTGAGATCGAGGTCCTTGCCAACCTCTTCGAGTTGCATCTTGCCGGACGAATCGGCCGAGCCCTGACCGCCACCCTGCCGGGGCTCGCCGAGCGAGCGGAGCTTCTCGAGGACTTTCTTCAGATTGCCTCGAGACTCGAGAGTAGCAAAGACTCCGTCGTCTTGGGCTCGAGTCGTCATCGCGACCTCGCTCATCGGCTCGAGGTAACTCCAAAAAGAGTCCGGGATGCCCTTGGCTCGTTTCTTGAGCTGGCTCACCAGCCGGTTGGTGTTGACGTAGAGGCCCGTGAGGTGGTCCTCCTCGGCAAAAGGAGTCCCCACTTTGACGTCGTCGGCCTTCGAGATCGAACCGACATCTCGCTCACCTTTGAAGATGTCGCGCATGTCATCGCCCGAGAGGGCGCCGGAGGCGAGCACCATGAGCTGATCGGTCAGGTAGAGCTTCGGAATCTGACCACCGGCGAGTGGGGTATTGGCGATTTCAGCCACCTGGATGCCTTCGACCTCGCCCGAGCTTGTCTCGAGCGGTTGAATCTTCAGGTCACCGGGCATTCGGGGGCCCATCATGGACTTGAGTTGCTCGATGATCGTCTTCGGCTTGTTACCCTCCTTGGTCTGGAAGACGAACAGGTATTTCGAGGTCATGGCCGCGGCACTCGGGCCGCCTCGCATCTTGCCGATCTCGTAGAGAAACATCCCGGCCTGACCGGAGAGCGTCTCGACGATGTCACGCTCGAATTTGAAGTCTCCGCCCGAGGCCGACTCCATCTGCCGGATGCTTTGCTCGAGCGATTGTTGATTGCGGTCCTTGAGGCTTCCCTTGAAGTCCTCCCAGAACGAGCTGGGATTGACGGCCATGCGCATGGCGACGGTCGTATCTTCGGTGGCGAAACGCTTCCAGTCGAGGGCGCGTGTCGCCTTGAGATTGTTCTTGAACCAGTCGATGCCCTTGGACTTCCAGCCCATCCACCCGCGGAGCTGGACGTGGTCGTCGCTGGGCATCTTCATGGCGAATCCGGCGCCCTGCGTCTGGCCGGTGATCGCATCGCAGAGGCTCTGCTTGTAGGCCGAGTACTTGCCGCACATGTTTTGCTCGAGTCCCTTCTGGAGCTCTTTGTTTTGCGAGGTGCTGACGTACGTCGACAGCGACTTGGAATCGACCAGCGACTGGCGGAAGGCGTTGAACTCTTTTTGATCGTTCAGCGAGTTGTCGGACTTGCGTTCCTGAAGGAAGTTGGTCAGCCCCTCCTGGAGATCTTTCGGACCGCCTGCGCTAGGCGAACCGAGGGCGACCATCGACCCCGAGTACACCCATCCGACCGGGACGTCGCGTTTGCCTTTGGCCTCGATCATGCGGACGGTGCGTCCGTCGACGTCCTTCTCGGTGCTCTCGCCCTCGAAGAGATCCGAGACGAACGTATTGAAGGTGTTCTTCTCGTTGACGCGTGCCGCCAGAATGCCCGTATCGTCGTAGACGGTCGCCATGACGGGGCCTTCGAGGTCGAGCCCCGACTTTGCGACGTCCATCTTGTTGAGCGTCGCGACCACGTCCGACATCGAATCCGGGTCGACCAGAGAGACGTCGTCGGCGCTCGCAGCCTCGAAAGTCGTCTGCACCTCGCCCCACTGACCCGAATACGCCTTCTGGAACTTCTCGACCGAGGGGGTCATGGCGGCGAATTGCACATCGGCGGGGGCGTGTGAGGCCAGAGCACTGACCTTCTGTCCTCCCCCCTTGTCGCTTCCGCCCCCGCTGTCGCAGGCCCCCAGCCCCAGCGTCAGCAGTAGCGTTGCGGCCGCGAGGAGCCCCACTCGGGGCACCCTTTCTACAGATGGCATCATACGCATGGTGTTTACCTCGTTCTCGAAACACACGTGAGGGGGGCCCTTTTGATCGACGTACCTCGACGACCCCACTTGCTCGTCAAGAGTTGGCGGTGAGCCTAGCCCGTCGACCCCGCTTCTGTCAATCGGCACTCGCCTCTCGCATCGTGCCTGACGGGCCCGCCATCCGGAGGGAAACAGTATTCCGTTCATATCCTTGGCAAACTCGTGCCATGTACGGGGCTCGAGCCCCGCGATGTCGATGAGACGATTGCCGTCCAGTCGTGATCGAGCGTGCCTCCGTGACAGCTCACCGCCGCACCCTCGTGTCCCATTCATCGGCAGAGACCACTGGAATCCTTGCGTCGATCGGCGTGACGACCGGGGCCGTCCACTCGGATCGAGTCGTATCCGAAGGGTTGCGCGGGGTCGGATCGCAAGTTATATCAGTGACCGTTGCACACCCGCGAATTTCGACTTCTCCGCCCCCTCTCATCCATGTTGGACGACGACGGTGACATGCTCAACCGCATTCGAGAGGCCCTCGAGGCGCGCTTCGACGTCGAGATCGCCGAACAGACGACGGCCGACAAGATGGGGGGGCACGCCTCGCTCCGGGTCTACTGGCGTCTCCATCTCCCGGCCGACGCCCCCTCCCTGAACCACGCACCAGACGCCGACGAGACGACGCTGATCGCGATGGTACTCGCCTCGCCGGAATCTGCCTTCGAGAGTGCCGAAGGTCCGGAGGCTGGCGAAGTCCCCGAGGAGCTTCCCTTCGTGGATGTCCAGCGCTACCTCGCCTCGCTCGAGCTCCCGGTTCCGATGGTCGAACACGTCGATCTCGAGGCGGGGGTCTTGCTTCTGGAGGACCTCGGCGATACGACCTTCGAGGATGCCTACGACGACATCGTCTCGTCACGGGACGTTCCATCTACTCCCTCCCCGGATACCGACGACGTTCGCGCGCTCTACCACCGGGCCATCGATCTCCTTGTCGAAACCCAGTCTGCCTTCGTGCGCTCGCGACGCCGCGACGGTGCCGACGCCCGAGAACAGTGCATCGGCTGGCGGCGCGCATTCGACCGGAAGACGTTGCGCTGGGAACTCGACCACTACCTTGCATGGGGCGTGGAGGTGCGATCGGGCGAAGAGCTCGAACGGTACCGCGACGACATCGAGACCCATTTCGAGTCCCTCGTCGACGAGCTCCTCGAGCTGCCCCAGACGGTAGCCCTCCGCGATTACCAATCGCGCAACCTGATGTATCATCCCGACGGGGCTCGCGACTCGGACTGGGTGCTCATCGACTTCCAGGATGCCCTTCGAGGCCCCGTCGTCTACGACCTCGTCGCCCTTCTGCGCGACTCCTATATCATCCTCGAGCCCGAACTCGTCAGCGACCTCGTCGACGACTATGTCGAATCGGGGCGAGACGCGGGGCTCGAGTGGTGCGACGATCGAGAGGCGCTCCACCGCGCCTTTCATCTCCAGACGGTCCAGCGCAAGCTCAAAGATGCCGGTCGATTCGTCTATATCGACCGCGAGAAGAACAATCCCGATTTTCTCGAGTATTACGGGCCGTCGATCCAGTATGTCGATACGGCTCTCCAGGCATTGCCCGGTTGGGATGCACTGCGCGATCTCTTGCATCGTGTCGACGACTCACTCGAGGCATAAGCCTCGATATTGCTCGCTCGAGCTCCCCTGTCGATCGTCGATTGTCGCCGACGAGCCGTCTCCGCCCGACTGGAGCACGCGCTCTCGCCGAGTGTCCATCCAACTCTCAACCCCTCTCAACCCCCCTTGTATCACAATGACCGAACCGACCACACCCGCCAGTGGCATGCGCGATTTCCTCCCCCGCGAGAGCATGCGGCGGAGACGAGTCTTCGAGACGATCCGCGACGTCTACGAATCATACGGCTTCGAACCGCTCGAGACCCCCTCGATGGAGCGCCTCTCGACGCTGCTCGGCAAGTACGGCGAGGAGGAGAAGCTGATCTTCAAGGTGATGAAGCGCGGCGCCAAGTTGTCGCGTGCCCTCCAGCAGGACGACGTCGACGACGAGGATCTGGCCGACCTCGCGTTGCGGTTCGACCTCACGGTGCCCCTCGCTCGCGTCGTCGCCGAGTATCCCGACGAGTTTCCGCGCTTTTTCAAGCGCTACCAGATCGGGCCCGTCTGGCGCGCCGACCGACCTCAGAAGGGACGTTTCCGCGAATTCTATCAGTGTGATGTCGACGTCGTCGGCTCCGAGTCGATGACCGTCGAGGCCGAAGTCACCTCGGCCCTCGCCGAAGCGCTCGACGAGCTCGGTTTTGCCAACATTCGGATCCACGCCAATCACCGGCAGTTGCTGGACGCGTTCATGGCGGTGGCCGACGTGCCGGACTCGAAGCGCAAGGATGCTCTCATCGCCATCGACAAGGTCGAAAAAATCGGCGTCGAGGGAGTCCGCGAGGAGTTCGATCGCCGCGACCTCTCCGAATCGGCCTGGGAAACACTCTCACCTCTCCTGAAGTGGGGCGATCCGGAGGCGCGACCGGACGTCGACGACGAGGCCCTCCTGGATCGCCTCGCCGACCAAGTTGGCGACCAGCCGGACGGCGAGGCGGCACTCGAGGACCTCCGCCAACTCGCCGAACTCACCGAGGGGATGCCCGCCGGCGACGCCCTCTTTCTGGATCCGTCGCTCGCCCGTGGGCTCTCTTACTACACCGGGCCCATCTTCGAAATCCGGAGCGACGATTTCCAGGGGAGTCTCGGCGGAGGCGGTCGCTACGACGACCTGATCGGCATGTTCACCAACCGCGAGATCCCGGCCTGTGGGTTCTCGCTGGGCGTCGAGCGCATCCTCGTTCTGATGGAGGAGCGAAACATGTTCGAGGAGGCGCCCCGCCCGGCCGACGTGCTGGTGACCCTCTGGGACGACGATCTCGCCTCGGAGAGTGCCGAGCTCGCTCGCGACCTCCGGGCGTCGGGCCTCCGGGTCGATCTCTATCCAGAGAGTGATGACGGCTTCGGCAAACAATTCGGGTACGCCGACGAGCGCAACATTCCGTTTGTCGCCATTCTGGCGCCCGACGAGCTCGAGGAGGGGGTCGTCGGCCTCAAAAACATGGAGTCGGGCGATCAGACTGATATCGAACGCAGCCGCATCGTCGAGCGTCTCCAGCAGGCCGTCGAGTCGCTCTGATCCTCGACGAATGCTCTCTCGGGGTCGGGGCCGTGGCACCGTGCGCGCTTCTCCTCCATCACCGGTCCCGATGTCGAGAGGGCTCCGTTTCGCCGTCATCTCCCTTGCCCCTCGGGGTAGGGCGATCGCATTAGAGGTATAAGCCACACATTCACGGTTCGGTCCTTGTTATGCCACCTCCATCCTCCCGCCAGGGCGTCGCTGAAGTCACGTGCCAGCAGGGATGCTGGCGCTCCGAACCGATATCGAGTCAATCCGGAAGGCCCGGCTTCTTCGGAGCGCCGGCTTCTGGAGAGTTAA
>JAQCND010000029.1 GCA_028274765.1 Bradymonadaceae bacterium | reverse complement strand
ATTCGCAATGTCTTCGACACTCGGACGGCGGCACGATTTCTGGGCACGCAGCGCAGCGGACTCGACTGGCTGCTCGAGGAGTGGCTGGGCATCGAGGTCCCCGACGACGTCGGGTGGTTCGACTGGGGACAGCGGCCGCTCCCCGAGCGAGCGCTCCGATACGCCGCCTCCGACGTTCGGCATCTCCACGACCTTCGGGACCGACTCGCCGCCGAGCTCCACGAGACTGACTGGTGGGAACCCTTCCAGCAGCAGAGCGAACATCTGGCGCGCGAGGCCGTCCACGATCCCGACGATTTCGAGCCCGAGGGATGGCGCCGCATCGACCGCGGACCGAACCTAAATCGAGAAGGGAAGCGAGCCCTGCGAGCACTCTATCGGTGGCGGCAGACCCTCTGTGAGGCTCAGAATCGTCCCCCCGAACACATCGTCAACGACGATGGGCTGGTTCATCTGGCTAGCCATCGCCCGACGACCCGAGAGGAGCTCGAAGCGGTCAGCCCCGTCCCAGACGACGTGTTCGAGGCGTATGGCGACGCCATTCTCGAGGTCATCGAACGGGCCGAGCAGCGAAATATCCCGAAGACACGAGAGCACGAGACGTCGTGGAGGCTCAGTGCCGACGAGGAGGCGCGCTACGACGTGCTCCGCGAATGGCGCAACGCCCGAGCCGAATTGCTCGGCATTCCCGATGAATTCGTGGCCACCAACGACACGCTCGAATCGATCGCGCGGCATCCACCCCGGGAGGTTTCGGAGCTCGAGGAGTTTGCGGACGTGTTGCCGTGGCAGCGCGAGCGGCTGGGCGAGGAGCTGGTCGGTGTCCTGCAGACGGTGTCGACCTCCGACGAGGCGAACTCGTGAGCGACCAGACGCATCCGTGCGAAGTCTGTCACTATCCCACCGACGCCGTTCGACGCATCTGTTCGGGATGTCGGCGATACAAGTTCGTCTGTCGAAAGTGCGGCGAGATCGTTCCTCGCGACTTCGAGAGTCGTGAGTACACACGAGTGTGCCAACACTGTCTCGTCGAGGACACGATGAGCAGCGACTGAATGAGAATGGATGTCGCCCGGTCGAGTCGTGTACTCATCCCCGGGTTCGCTTTGCAAAAGACACGAACGGACCGACGAACGCGGCGCCGACGGCGTCTGCTGTCATCCCATGATGTTGTTGGTCTCGAAGGTTCCGACGAGCATGGAGGCACCGCCCTCGGCGTCGCCCCCGACGGCGAGGTAGACCTTGCCCTTGATGACCGCCGGGCCGTTGTCGTTCTCCTGTTTGTCGTACTTCATCGTGAGGGACCATTCGCCTCCGATGTCGCGCGTCTCCGAGCCATCGTCGATCGAGCCGATCGAGTCGATGTCTCTGGAGTCCTCGGAACTCAACTGGTAGGAGGAGCCTTCGCCCGTGGGAAGCTGGAGACGGATGGTCTGGTTTCCCTCCATCGAGAAACTGAACGTGACGATCTCGTCGCCCTCGTCGTTACTCTCGAAATAACAGTCCAGCCGTTCGACCGACGCAGGTTCGCCGCTGACGAGGCCCTCGACCGATTGGTCGGAGATGTCGTCCAGATCGGGTGGTTCGGCGGTGTAGCTCATGTCGTTGATCTTGGGGATCATTTTGTGTCCCTTCGGTTCCTCCTTCTGGTTAGGGGAGTCGTCTCCGCCGCCGAATCCGGGGATCTGGTCGCAGGCCACGAGACTCACAACCATCGAGAGTGAGAGTAGGCATCGCGTCGCACTCGAAAGCCATGATCGTGTGAGGGTGCGCATGTGCATCCGTCCAGAGTATCGAAGTCTTGTTGTCACGTACCGTTCAACCCCATCTTGGACGATGACGAGGGGGACTGACAACTCGAGCGACGCTCCCCGGAAGTGGTCGCATTCGAACGTCTCCTTTCTCTCGGTCAACTCTCTCCCTCCTTCGAGGGGGCGTCCGTCGACCTGCCGGCAAATTGCTCACTTTAAAGAAATATAAAGGCGCTCCAGGAGGGTCTCGAAGGCATGTCGGGGGAGACGCCCGATGGAGCGCCGGCTCCCGGCCGGCCTGGAACGGCGAAACCCCTCGCGGTCGAGGAGAGCTATCCGACGAAGCGCACCAGGACATCGAGAGAGTGGGCGAGCTCGAACGCCGCATCGCACTCTCACGCAATCCCCCTCCGATCCCCCATCGTCTCAGCGGCGTTATCGAACGAAAACCTCGACCCAAGTCACCTTGCAGGAGGTGTCGTAGCACTGGCTGCCACTCGTTTGACGCAGGCCGTTGCCGTTGCAGGGCCATCCCCCCGAGCAGCTCGTCGGATTGATATTGGCAGCCTTGTGGATCGAGTGGTCGTGTGTCTCCCACTTATCTTGCCCGTCGGGCGTATTCCCCAACCCATCGACCCAGGCACCCTCGGCCATCATGGAGATCGCCGTATTTTCGTTGCCCTTGGCGAAGCAACTGTCCGCATTGACGTCCAGTCCCCGGTAGGTGAATCCGTACGTCTTCTTCTGCTTGGTCGTCAGTCCCTGGGCGAAGTCCGCGCCCGATCGAATCCAATCTTCGTGGCACGACGAGGGCCAGTTCTGCTTGAAGTGGGCGGCAAAGGTCATGTCGCCGAAGAGTCCCGTGAAGCCGAAGTGATAATTCTTGGTGACGATCATGAGATCGTCGGCGCTCACGGTCGACCAGGCCCTGGATTTGTAATCGCGGCTCCGACGGTTGCCGATGGAGCCAAACGTCGAGCCATCCTCGAAGACTTTCTGAGTGTCCCAGTGTCGGCGTTTGTCGTTGACGAGCGTCGCGGCGAGCGTCCAGCCGCCGTTTTGGGTCCCCATGTTGCAGTAGACGACGATCGGGGACTGGTTGGCGGGATCGATGCGGTAGCGTCCGTCGCCGGTCGAGCCCGCGTATGTGTACTGCTTCGACTGGGGCCGTCGATAGTCCTCGCACGAGGCGGCGTACGTCCCGTCGCTCCATTCACCCGGATCGTTGGCGGTGAGCTTTCCCTCTA
>JAQCND010000005.1 GCA_028274765.1 Bradymonadaceae bacterium | reverse complement strand
GGCGACGGGCCCGCGAGGGCGCTCACTTCACGGATGCAGAGGCACGCCAGGAGATGAGGCGCCGTGACGAGCCCCCCAAAGAACGTGATTGTACTCAGCCCCGCAGGGCGATCGCATAAGGACTGCCTCACTGCGAGCGTGAGCCGGCTGGAAGCCCATTTCCGGAGGAAGTACAGGGGCGCTCCGAAGCCGGGCCTTCCGGACCGACTCGATATCGGTTCGTAGCGCCTTGATACGTCCTTCGATGTGAGCATCCCTGCTGGCACATGGCTTCAGCGACTCCCTGGCGGGAGGATGGAGGTAACATAACAAGAAACGGACCGTGAACGTGTGGCTTATACCTCTAATACGATCGCCTTGGGGGCAAGGGTGATGTGATTCATATATTCGGATCACTGGGATGAAATGGCGTCTACAACCACGAGAACCTGCCGTGTCGTAGACATCGAAGAGAGCGTCCCTGTTTCGACGTCCGAATTGGAGCCTTTCGGTTCTCGCAAGAGGAGCGGCAGATGAGCGCAGGCTTGCTGGCTCGAGTCCAGCGCGCCGACACGCATCCCCATCCGGATTCGAGAGGAGCCATTCGTTTGTACTGGACCGAGATGCGTCGAGCTTTCAAAGCTAGTGTTTGTTCCAAAACCTCGGCGAGATATGACGTAGAAGTAGGGGGGTATATGGACAAGAACCAACTGACGGCGAGTCCAAGGGAACATCGTCGGCGCTCGACACCTCCGCATCATCGTCTCAGCCCCGATACTCGATCGCGAGCGTTCCAACATCCGTTCCGGGTGGAACGAGCCATATCTCGACTGTCGTCGTGGGGGAGTTTGTCTGCTTGTAGGAGTATGAGACGTGCGCCAACGTTCGAGTCGCTGCACTCTCGCTCCCGAGGTTCCATCATGCTGTTCAAATGGGCTCTCGCCTTCTTCATCGTTGCGCTCATCGCCGCCGTGTTCGGATTCGGTGGCATCGTCGCCGGCGCAGCTTCTATCGCCAAGATACTCTTCTTCGTCGCGCTCGCCGTCTTCGTGCTGACTTTCGTGATCGGACTTTTCCGAGGCAATACAGCTTGACGCAACGCCACATATGGGGGGGACTTCATGCGTCACATGGAGGTGATTCCGTGTGTCATGTCGCGAGCTCCGCATCCACGCGACTCTGCCGACCGACTCAATGATGCTCCACGCACCTGCATGACTCGCCCCATGTCTCGCGAGCTATCCGAGGGACATTGACCAAACACATCTAGAGGCGGTGGTGCTCAGCTTCGAGTGTAGGTTCGACGTGTGCAGGAACGACTTTTACCATATTCGAGCTTCGAAAGAGTCAACGAGCTCGAGGGGAGTCATCCATCTGGCTCGATGGTACGACATGACACTTAGGAGCTCGCGCCCAAAACTTTCTTCGACCAGAATGCCGTGGGGATAACTCCGGCGCCTGGAAGGCAACATCGATTACATTCGAACGACTGTCGGGCGAAAGTCAATGAACGGTGAGATGAGTAGGGGACTGCGATGAGCGAGCGTGTCCCCTTTATCTTATCGAGCTCGACGTGTATCGAACCTCGCCACCTCCCCAACATCGAACATACCGGGCGATGCACGAAGCTATTCGCTGGAGTTTTTGCCCGCGGACGACTTTCGATCGCGCTCCCCCGTCCGCTCACGATGAGCGAGCGGACGGGGGACTGAAGAAACTCCAGCCTAGTTGCTCTCGCGTCCGACATGGATTGGATGAGGCGGGCAGGTGACGTTGTACGACTGAGGAGGGAGAGCTTCGAGGACCAGGAGAGCATCGAGCGATTCGAAGCGGCTATCTGAGTCTTGCTCTACGAGACGAGCTCCCCGTCAACCGCCTGCCGCGAGTCGACGGGGAGGCATGCAGTCGGACGACCAACCATACGTTGAGCTACGGACGAGGTCCGCTAGTTGAGGCGGAGAACGACATCCTGCTTGCCGAGATTGTTGAGGTCGGTAGGCAAATTGCACTCACCATCGGACTCACAGAAGCTTCCCGGTGCAGTCTTTTTGCAAGGAGGAAGCTTCTTGGCAGCCTGGGCGTTGGGGATGATGACATCATAGGAGTTTTTCCATACGTAATATCCGCAGGCCCCATACCAGCCCATGTCTCGAGGCTGAACACTCCCATCTCGGATGTGCTTGCTCCGCACGGAGCCCTTCTTCATCTCGTAGCGCCCGATCGAGCGATTCTTGACGTCCCAACCGGTGATCGTCTCGTTTTTGATGTTGCCCTTGTTGCGACCTCCGACGACGGCATTGGAGGCGATGTGACTTTTCGTCACGGCATCGTCGGCGAGTTGCTTGCGGCCCACAGCATCATCGGCGAGGGAGGTCGAATCGACTCCATTCTCCTCGAGATCGAAGCTATTGATCGTATCATCTTTGATCTCATTGGGGGTTCCACTGACGATGCCATCCTGCCCTCCCCTTACAGCTCCCGTACGAATGGTGTCGGAGGTCACCTGCCCCTTGTCGAGATGTTTGGCCTGAATGCCGCCATCCTCGACCGCGATCGTATCGCCCGATTGTCGGAGTCCTTCGCCGGCTTGAACGGAATCGGGACTCTGACAGATGGGAGAGCCATCGGACTTGAGTCCCACCATCGTCTTCTCACCATTGCAGCGTCCCGAAGGACGGTTTTTGATATCTTTCCAGGCGGGCTGATAGTTGGCAGAAGCAAAATCCGAGGGCTTTTTGCCCTGGAGTGTCTTCGCCTCGTCGGCCTTCTTTGCCCGATCGGCCCTTTTCGCCTGCTCGGCCGTTTGGGCGTCGTTGGCCGTCTCGGCGTGCTTGGCGGCGGCCGCGTAGGGGGCAGTCGCGAGACGGAGCCGAGGCGTCATCTCGGTGTCGTCTCCGACTTTGATTCCCAAAAAGAGGGCATCATGCTTCTGAAATATCCCGAGATCGAGCGACTGATTCATCCCGAGATAGGCCGTAAATCGTCCCTGGTCCGGACGCACGTCGAAACTCTCCGTGTGGACGAGTCCCCCCCCCGACTGAGATGTATAGACGGAGATCTCGACGTCGACCTGCCGATCGAGCGGTTCTCCGTTGTCGTTGGTCAAATAGGCTCGAACGGGAATTTCGGCCGGGGGCGAAGCCGATAGACTGGCCGGTACGGCACAGAGTACAAACGCGACAGCAGCGAGCAACGTGCGAAGCGTGCGCATCGTATCCTCCTCGAGATCACGAGTCAGACGCATCGTGAGCGAAAACGAGTAGTAGAGTGAATACATGACGTGCCAAGCGTAGAATCATTCGATCGGAGCCGGAGGCTGAAGCGAGAGCTCGTAACTCGCACTACTCGCTCGCCTCGAACGATGGGGCGCAATCCGGATGCGAGCCTCGAAGTTCGACGAGCTCGCCTCCCCACCGGCCGCCTCGACGGCATACATACTTCGGGGGGGAGCGGGTGGGCCGGACGACGTCGAACCATCCGGGGCGACCGCATCCATGGTGGGCTCGGAGTTCGACCCCTCTGGGCCATTGGACGCGTCCCTCGACGGACGCGAGGAGCCGGTATCCGCTCGGTTCGCGACTCTGCCCCCCTCCGAGGACGACGAACCGGCATCCGCCGTCGACTGTGACGCGTCTGTTCCGGACCCTTTGTCACCGGAAATCTGGACTGATTCCGCCGTTTTACCACATCCGACAAATCCGAGACTCAACATCAGGGTAAGAAGCGCACGACGCCCCGCCGCATAGTGGTGATGCGTGTCTCTCATGACGATACCTCCTCGTAAATCGATCGCATCATGTCATCCTTTCGTCTCGAGCCATTCTGTTCATTCACTCCATTCGACGAGCCTCCTCTCGGAGTGACCTCGCCGAGTATGCCGATCACTGTACGCTGCAAATCGGATTCCATGCCTCGAGACCGGGGATGAGCCGACAGATCGCCAGTGAAAGCGGGGACGGGTGGCAACTCGAGTTGCCACGGCGCGGCATCTTGCGTTGGGGGGACGGGCATTCTCGGCGGGGGACGGGAGACGATCGGGCCTACGGACGTTCTCTTCGGTTTCGTGACCCGAACGCGATACGGATGCACTCGCAGCGCATTGCTCACGGACGTTCGGCGCCTCGACGGCTATCATGGCAGTCGGAGTCGATCCCGAGAGCGCCGACGCCCAGCCGGAGCAAGGGGGGGGGTTAACCGAAATCTCGAGGACCCCACCGGGACGAATCATTGCGAGGGAGACGTTTGAGCCCGCGTCCCCCTCGATCGTAGCTTCGACGGGAGCCCGTTCGACCCGTTCGACCCGAGACACATTCGAGGGCGATCCAGCGGTTGCGAGGAATGGATCCGAGTGCTATTCGTTCACTCGAACGAAGGCCCAGACGCCCACACGCGCACCGGGCGGGGCTCGATCACCGCTCAGGACCTCGCCGACAACTCCCGGCGAGCGAGGTGACCGAAATCGCATCTACATGACTCACCATCCCCGACGTGACGATGAGTTCCGAGTCTGATCATGATATCGAGCGATACGACCCTCATCACGACGCCAGCCCGGCCAGCTCTCGGCCCTTTCGAGAGCGCCACATCGGGCCGGACCAATCGGAGATCCGGGAGATGTTAGAAGCGATCCGGTCCGGCTCGCTGGCGACCCTCGTTGAAGAGACTATTCCCGAGGACATTCTCGAGCGAGTCTCGCTCGATCTCGATCGGGCGGGAGGCGAACACGAGCTGCTCGACGAACTCGAATCGATCGCCGAAACCAACGATGCTTACCGTTCGTTCATCGGGATGGGGTATCGGGAGACCGTCACGCCGCCGGTCATCCAGCGCAACATCCTGGAAAACCCCAAGTGGTACACCCACTACACCCCTTATCAGTCGGAGCTCTCTCAGGGGCGTCTCGAGGCTCTCCTGAACTTTCAGACAATGGTCAGCGATCTGACCGGCCTCGAGATCGCAAATGCCTCGCTGCTCGACGAGGCGACGGCAGCCGCCGAGGCGATGACGATGCTCCGGCGTGGGACGCGAGCTCGAGGTGTCGACCGCTTCTGGGTGGCCGAAGACTGCCATCCCCAGACGATCGCCGTCGTCGAGTCGCGAGCCGAACCGCTCGACCTCGACGTCGTCGTCGCCCCACCGGAGGAGTTCGAATTTGACGACCGTACCTTCGGGATTTTGCTCCAGTATCCGTCGACCGACGGAGCCGTTCGCGACTACGCCGACCTCTGCGAGCGTGCTCACGACGAGGGGGCCTACGTCGCCGTCGCGGCGGACCTGCTGTCGCTGACACTACTGGAGGCCCCCGGCGAGTTTGGCGCCGACGTCGCTATCGGCAACACGCAGCGCTTCGGCGTGCCTCTGGGATACGGAGGCCCTCACGCCGCTTACTGCGCCACGACCGACAACTTCAAACGCGAGCTTCCGGGGCGTCTGATCGGCGTCTCCAAGGACGAGCGAGGCGAAATCGGACTGCGCACGGCCCTGCAGACGCGTGAGCAGCACATCCGACGCGAAAAGGCGACCTCCAACATCTGTACCGCCCAGGTGCTGCTGGCGGTTATGGCGGGCACCTACGGCGTCTATCACGGGCCAGAGGGGCTTCGCGCCATCGCCGAGCAGATTCACCAGCGTACCGAGGCCCTCGCCGAGGGGCTCGACGAGCTCGGCTACGAGATACGCCACGAGGACGTCTTCGACACGCTTCGGTTCGATCCGCCAGTCGACGCCGACGAGGTACGGGCGGCCGCCGACGAGCGCCATCTCAACCTTCGAGACTACGACGACGGCACTCTCGGGCTGTCGCTCGATGAGGCGACGACGCTCGAAGATCTGGAGCAACTTCTGGAGGTCTTCGAGGATGCTGCCGAGCGCGAGGCGCCGGCAGTCGACGAGCTGCTCGAGGACGCCCCCGCGACTTATCAGGGCGATCAGCCGCGCGAGTCCTCGTATCTCGAGCACCCGAACTTCCACGAGTATCGATCCGAGACCGAGCTGGTGCGATATCTCGACACGCTGGCGGGACGAGACGTCTCGCTGACCGACCACATGATTCCGCTCGGATCCTGTACGATGAAGCTGAACGCCTCCGTCGAGCTGACGCCGATCACGTGGTCGGAGTTCAGTCAGGTCCACCCGATGGCGCCGCCGGAGCAAAACGAGGGCTATCACGAGCTGATCGAGAGCCTCAAAGGTCAGCTCCGCGAAATGACGGGCCTCCCGGCCATCTCGGTTCAGCCCAACTCCGGCGCCCAGGGCGAATACGCCGGTCTCCTCGCCATTCAGGCGTACCACGATCATCACAGCGACGAGACGCGAGATGCCTGCCTGATTCCCGAGTCGGCCCACGGCACCAACGCGGCCAGCGCCGTCATGGCGGGACTCGAGATGGTCGAAGTCAACTGCGATGACCGAGGAGACGTCGATCTCGAGGACCTCGCCGACAAGGCCGAGGAGCACGCCGATCGACTGGCCGGGGCGATGTTTACCTATCCGTCGACTCACGGCATCTTCGAGGAGGGCATCCAAGAGATGTGCGACATCGTCCATGAGCACGGCGGGCTAGTCTACCTCGACGGCGCCAACATGAACGCCCAGATCGGGCTCTGTCGACCCGGCGACTACGGCGTCGACGTCTGCCATCTGAACCTCCACAAGACGTTCAGCATCCCGCACGGCGGCGGGGGCCCCGGAGTCGGCCCGCTGGCGGCCGCGGAGCATCTCGAGCCCTTCCTGCCGGGTCATCCGCTCTTCGACGTCGGCGGCGACCACCATCCGGGTCCGGTCGCGGCTGCTCCGTGGGGAAGCGCCGGCATCCTGCCGATCTCTTGGAGTTATATTCGGTTGATGGGCGAAGATGGGCTCCGGCGTGCCTCCGAGGTCGCGATCCTCAACGCCAACTACATGGCCGACCGTCTCTCCGAGGGGTACGACATCCTCTATCGCGGCAACAACGGACGCGTCGGGCACGAGTTCATCGTCGACCCGCGCGAGTTCGAGGAGACGGCCGACATCAGCGCCCAAGACATCGCCAAGCGCCTGATGGACTATGGCTTCCACGCGCCGACGATGTCGTGGCCCGTCCACGGCACGCTGATGGTCGAGCCGACCGAAAGCGAAAGCAAAGAGGAACTCGACCGCTTCTGCGAGGCCATGCTCTCGATCCGTGAGGAGATTCGGGCCATCGAGGAGGGTGACATCGAGGCCGAGGAGAGTCCGCTCAAGCACGCCCCTCATCCGGCCGACGTCGTCACCGCCGACGAGTGGGAGCGCGCCTACTCGCGCCAAGAAGCGGCCTTCCCGACCGAGACGACGCGCGAGGACAAATACTGGCCTCCGGTCGCTCGCATCGACAACGTCTGGGGAGACCGCAACCTGATGCCGCGCTGCCCCGGCGACGATCTCTTCGACGAGGACTGAGCGCCCCACCTCTCCGAGAGCCGCTGACCTCGTCAGGGGGGATGTGAGCCAAGAGTATTCGGCAGCCACGTCCCCTCTGCTCAGCGTATCCCCGTCGTCCGGCTCTCCACAATCTCAATGCCCATCCAGTCGACTGCGGGGAAGACCAATCTCGACATCTCGCCGCTCCGTTCGGGGAGACATAGAGTGTTTGGATGAACACCATGGGTAAGACGCCCCCAACAAATGATCACTGTTCAAACTTGTTTAAATCATATGAACATTGTTCAATTCCGCGAAGTTTCGATGGGGCTCGACAGCCACTCGAACGTGCTGTTTCAACGTGTTGACAACCCGGCGAGATGACGTAGAAGCACTTCGTCATCTCGAAAGTCGTCGGGAGCTCGACGCGAAGCACATGACTCTCGAGCCCTCCGATGATCCGGTCGAACATGCTTTCTCATGAAGCCTCGACCGGATAAACAACGTGATTTTGAGAGCACGGGGGCTCTCGCGTAGATATATGCATACGAGTCGTTCATCGTTGACTATTTGGATGGAGAATGACTGAGATGATGTACGGCAATATCGATTATCACATGCCGCGGCATCGACTCCTCGCAGCGGCGGCAGCGTTGTTGACGGTAGTCGGTCTGTGTCTGTTCGCTTCGCCCACCCTTGCCTCTCAGGACGACGAAGAATCCAGCGATCCCACCTACGAGGTTGAACCTTACGGATTCGCCCGGCTGGATTCCGTCCTGCTCACCCATCGCATGAATCACCCACAGTTCTCGATGTGGGTGCGCCCCGACGACGTCTCATCGGGAGGAACTCCCAATCTGACGGTCTACGGCCGCCTGACCCGGCTCGGTGTCCGATTTAGCGCCGACGGACTCGGCGAAGACGTCGACGTCGAAGGCAAAATCGAGATGGACTTCCAGAACGGCGGCTCCGAGAGTCGTCCCCTCCCTCGACTCCGCCACGGCTACGGTCGAGTCGAGGTCAAGCGCTTCTTCGTACAGGCGGGCCAAACCTGGGATCTCTTCTCACCGCTCTATCCCAGTGCCCACGCCGACGCCCTCATGTGGAATGCGGGCAATATCGGCGATCGACGGCCTCAGCTCCGTATCGGACTGGCCCCCGACGACAGTGATTTCCGGCTCAACGCGGTGGCGGCCGCCGCCACGACGGGTGCCGTCGACTCCCAGGATCTCGACGGCAACGGACGTCTCGACGGATTCGATTCCGGCGTCCCGATGACCCAGGGCCTCCTCGAGCTCCAGTGGGTCAACTGGACGGACTCGCCTCTCAAGTTCGGCGTTTCCGGCCATTACGCCGTCGAGAGTCCCGCCGAATTCCCGGCGGACCCCGATGGAGACGGGCCCTCGTATGGCGGTGAGGACAGTTTCCGGAGCTGGTCGGTCAACGCTCATCTCCATGCTCCGCTCACCGACTGGCTCGATCTCCGCGGCGAGCTTTTCCACGGACAGGATCTCGAGGACGTGCGCGGTTCGATCGCTCAGTCGATCCATCCCACGACGGGCGAAGAGATCAGCTCTACGGGTGGATGGATCGAGGCGTCCTTGAACCCTGTCGATCCCTACAACATCGCTCTCGGCGCCACGATCGATGACGTCCAAGATGGCGACCTCGAACCGTCGCGAGAGGACCTCGCCCTACGCACCCTCAACCGCACGCTCTATACGGTCCACACCGTGCGTCCCTGGGAACGCATCCGATTCGGACTCGAATACTGGCTCTGGGAGACCCAGTTCCAGAGTCGGCCGACCGGACTGGCCCATCGCTTCAACTTCCATACGACCTTCTACTTCTGAGGCCTCGCGGGGAGCCGCCGGACGCTCGCGCCGACGATGGCGGCTCCCCCATCATCGCTCTCGTCTCAGTGTTCCCCGCTGCGCTCGTCCATGCCAACCGAATGATCTCGTCGCGACGAGTCTCCTCGCATATCGGATGTGCTCTCCTGACCTCCCCATCGCGCTGGCCGATCCAGACGGGAACGACATCGAGGGCATGCTCTTCGAGCTCAGTGTCGATGGATACGCCATTCGATGGATCGACTTCGACGAACAGGGTTGGGGACTGTCGCCGACACCATCGCCGGCCTGTCGGGCTAGCTGAGCCCGCTCAGACGATATCTGGCTCTTCGTCCTCTTCAACCGTTTCGCGCGCTTCGGTCTTGAGATAGTATCCGTACCCCAAGAGGATGGCGATGGCGAAGACGAAGGCAGCGGCGATGAAGAGCAGATCCAGCGGTCGAGGAATCGACAGCGAGAGCCGAATCAGCACGGTGGCCACGACGAAGCCGGCGTTGCGAAACACGAGCTCGAACTTGTGGCTGTACGCCAGCGAGGCCAGCAGCACGGCGACGTCGGCAAAGACCATCACCGTGAACATGTCCTTGTAAAAGACCTTGTTTTCGTTGATGCCGATGACCGTCTTACCTGCCTCGATAGCCCGGAAGGCATCGAACAGATAGACCCCGAGCGTGACTAAAGCGAGCACGATGAGCAGAATCGCCAGACAGAACGTGATGCCTCGTTTGAGTCGGACGAACGATCGAATGTCCTGGAACTCTTGGGCGTCGGGAACCATCTGTGAGATGCGAGAGAAGGCGATCACCCCGAAAAACATCCCCAGAGCAGCGAGCATGTCGTAGGCGAGTAGATGGACCCACCGGCTCTCAAGCGTGATCGTCTTGAGATGGTCGAGATGTCCGATGTCGCCAAAAATTCGCCGAATGACGATGAGGCTGATGATCTGGAGTTGCACCCCAACCGACGAGGTGAATGAACGGGGGATCGAGAGGACGAGCGCAAAGACCTCGTAAAACAAAATGAAGCTAAAGGGAGTGTAGATGGCACTCAGAAAACTCCCCTTCATGACGTGAACAAAGTGGGGAGCATCCGGCCAGACGTGCGCGAGCCCGATCAAGGCGAGATGGATGACGAACCCGACAGTCGCCGCGATCAGCGTAATGTGATCGATCAGCTCGACGTTTTCGTCGGTAAATGTCTTGTCGTAGTAACGTTCGAGCGTCTCGAACATGAATCTCCCGTGCGTGAGAACGGTTCCCGTCACTTCCGAAGCGACGTGTCGAGCTTGCAGCGGTGATTCCGGAGGACAGCGTGCCCTCATGAAACCAGTCTCACCGCTGCTCATCTCGTCTTCTGGTTATGGGATGCTCGATAGACCCGGTCGGGATCGGTGGGTCGTGTGTCGTTACCCCCAGCGACGTACGATATCGAAGGCCTGGTCCCCCCAATGGCCCCCGAAGAGGTTGTAATGATTCATCACGTGGTAGAGCGAATACAGCGATAGCCGGTCTCGCCACCCCTCCTGGAGCGGGCGGACCTCCTCGTACGCCTCGTAAACTCGTGACGAGAAGCCTCCAAACAGTTCCATCATGCCGATTTCAGCCTCGCGATGACCGTAGTAAGCCGCCGGGTCGATGAGAGCCGGAGTCCCGTCGGGAGCGACGTGGAGATTGCCGTTCCAGAGGTCACCGTGGATCAGAGCGGGAGGTTCGGGCTCGGGCACGAGATATGCGTCGAGTCGCTCCAGGAGCCGCTCGAAGGCCTTTCGGTCGCTGTCGCGGACCGATCGCTGCTCGACCGCCAGCTCCAACTGGTGGCGCAATCGATGCTCACGATAAAAATCGACCCAGTCGTCGGTCCATGCATTCGATTGAGGGGTGGTGCCACAGTAATTGTCGTGTTTAAATCCGAATTGATCGGACGAATGGTTGTGAAGTTGGGCCAGTCCTCGCCCGAGCTGCTCGTCGAAATCCGGCACGCGCCTCCCGGATTCGAGGTGTTCCGTGACGAGGAAACCGGGGCGTTCTTCCTTCGGGGAACGATGGCAGATCGGTTCCGGAATCGTCAGATTCGTCTCGGCCTCGCGCATCTCGTCGAGCGCTTCGGCTTCACGTTTAAAAAGATCGTCGGGGACGTCGCCTCGATTCCATTTGACGAAGAGTTTGCCCTCGGAAGTCTCGGCGACGGCGGCCTCGTTGATGTCGCCGCCCGAGACCGTCTCCAGGTGGTCGATGGTCACCGAGGTGTCGAGCGTCTCGTCGAGGGCTTCTTTCAGATGGTGTATCTGCATTGTCGCGACGTGGTTTTAGACGTGATGAGAGGGCGTCTCGAGCGCCCCGAGCGCCATCGTGCGAGAGACGTTACGAATTGAGCCGTTCACGCACGGCATTCCGGAGCGAATCGAGCCCCGCCTCGTCGCCGATCGCCAAGCCCATCGACCCAGTGAGCCTTCAGCGCAAAGAGAGCTCCAACCCGATTGGAACTGCCGCAATGTACGAGCACGGGGCGGCGGCTCGAGTCGAGCACCTCGGTCAACGTATGAGCCCTCTTTTGGGTGAGATCCTCGGGACCGCCGATGGGAATTGAGACGTAGGTCATGCCGGCCGAGCGCACGGCCTGGCGCTCGTCGAACCCCGTTGATTCGGTCGGCGTCCGGAGATTGACAACCGTCTCGAGCCCCGCCTCGGCGAGTGCCTCGAACTGCGAAGCACTTGGCTGTCCGGCCGTCACGATGCCCTCGAACGGCCGAGCGAGATTCGAGACGTCCAGGTCGTGCCACCGAGCTTCGTTCGAGTCGCCCCCCTCCATGCCCTCCTCTGACGCCGCCCTGGCATGGTTGGGAGCGGCATCGGACGAAGTCGTCCCGTGTGGACTCGTGCTACAGGATGCCATCACCAGTGCCAATACGGCGGTCATGGCAAACCAGATCCATCGCTCTATGGTGCTCGATATGTTTTCACGGTCTTCCACGGTCGCTGCATTCCGTTGTCGTGGCGCGTGTTGTCGAACGAGGCTCGTCGTACCTCCACAGGAATATGTCATAACACGACTCCCCCGGACGCGTTGACCCTAGCGGCGGATCGCTTCAGGTGGTGATGTAGCGCTTCGTTTCAACGAGGTTCAACGTCGTTTCAACACATTTGCCCCCTCTGCAGCATGTCGACGTTGGGCTTTAGAGGCATTCCGCCCTGATGGATTCGGTGTTCGTGCCGGTAAGACATCCATGGCACGCCGTTTGCAGATCACATGGGGGACGAACCGGGCTGGAGTCGCTCGACGTCCCTCTCGGCTCGACGTTCTATCGCCTCGATTCGATTCGCTCAAGACGTCGACCCGCCCGGCGTCTCCGGGGTATCGACTCACTTCTTGCAGGAGAACGACATGGATTCGCCAGATTCGAAGCCCGCTTCGGACGGGTCCTCCCGCGCCTCGGAGGAACCGATCGAAGAACGCATGCGAGAAATGAACGATCGCATGGCACGCATCGAAGACAAACTCGATCGCTTGACCGGTCTCCTGGATACGGCGCCCAACCTCCTCGCGACAGTCGGCGACATCGCCGATGCTTACGCCGAGCGCGCCGCTGAAAGGGGAGGCGACGTCGATGAACGGCTCCAGGCCGCGGGGTCGCTCTTCGTGCGTCTGACCGAACCGGAAGTCCTCGAGACGTTTCAGATGCTGGTCGACAACCATGAGGACCTCCGGGGGGCGCTCGAGACCGTGGAGTCGCTCGAAGGGCGAGCGGCGATGGTTGTCGATACCGTCGATACCTATCTCATGGAGTTGGAGGCGCGCGGCGACGGGGTCGACACTCGCGTCGAGGCCCTCGGCGAACTCGCCGTGACACTCACGGAGACGGAGGTGCTGGAGACCTTTCAGATCGCCGTCGAACGACACGACGAGCTCCGGAGTACCGTCGAGATGCTCGACTCGATCCCCGACCAGATTGCGATGGCGGTCGACGTCTTCGACGATTTCATCATGCGGGCCACCGAGCACGACGTCGACGTCGTCGAACTGACCGAACACTTCGCCGACGCCCTCCGGCGCTTGACCGACTTCGTTCAGAGTCCCGAGTTCGAAACCCTCGTGGAGTCGGGCGTCTTCGACCCGAAAGCCGTCGACATCGTCGGACGGCTCGCCGGCTCGATGGCTACCGTCGGCCGCGAAGAGACCGATACCTCGGGTTTTTTCGACATGTTTCGAGCGATGCGGCGCGAGGACGTCCGGCGTGCCATCCATTTTCTCATCCGGTTCGGGGAGCAATTCGGCGAATCGCTCGATCGCCAGGACGAGGAGGTAGCCCCCCCGGAAGCCGAACTGACGAGTGACGCCGATCGACAAAAGATCCCCTCGAGCCCCGGTGAATAACCTCCGTCGCCCGAGACGGGTTCGATCGTTCTCGAATGTTCATCGTACCCTTGCTCCAAAAGGAAAGAGCATGTCTCAGCATCATCGAGTGCTCATCATCGGCGGCGGCGCCGCCGGCATCTCCGTGGCCGCTCGACTTCGCGACCTCGACGATCCCCTCGACGT
>JAQCND010000635.1 GCA_028274765.1 Bradymonadaceae bacterium | reverse complement strand
CGCGACTGGGATGGCGACGGCGTCTCCAACACGGCCGACAACTGTCCCTACACGGCCAATCCGGGACAGGCCGACGACGATGGCGACGATCGGGGTGACGTCTGTGACGCCTCGAAGACGCCCTACGACCTCGATACCAACGACATTGTTCCCGGCGACGAGGTACAGCTCGACGACGTCGTCGTCACGGCGGTCGACGAAAACACACCGGGTATCTACGTCCAGCTCCCGCCGGACGATCCTCGATACGACGGGGTCGGCGGGAGTGCCACGTACGTCTACCTCGGGTCCGAACCCGTGCCGGAGCGCGGCGATCGCGTCACCGTGCGCGGATACTTCGAATTCTTCTATCAACTCCCCCAGTTGACGGGGGTGACGGCGCTCGATGTCGAGTCGGAGGGCGGTGAGGTGCCGGAACCGACGAGAGTCACCGATCCCTGCGCGATCGCCACGGGGGGCGCCCGGGCCGATGCGCTCCGGGGCAATCTCGTGCGCATCGAGAACGTCACCGTGCAGAGCGAGCCGACGTCGGAGGGAGAATTTACCGTTGGCCCCTCCTGTTCGAACGGACGGCTCCGGGTCGGCAATCTGATGCATAAGGAACTCCCCGATCAGGTCGAAAAGGGTGACGAGCTCGACTACATCGTCGGCAATCTCCACTTCTCGTTCGACAACTCGAAAATCCATCCGCGGGAGACCGGAGACGTCGGCTTCAGCACGGCGCCGCTCGAGAACGTCACGCCCGAAGAGACGAGTGTCCCGGCTCGTACGACCAGTGCGGCCCCTCTCCCCGATCTGACGGTCGACGTCACCCGCAAGAGCAGCTCGCCGACCCAGATTCAACTGAACTACCCCGATTCCCAGATGCTCACCGGCCCCTCCTCGATGACCGTCCCCGCGGGCCAGACCGAAGCCACCGTTCCTGCTCTCGAAGGAGGGACGCCCTCTCGCGATCGCCAGGATCGGGCGACGCTCGAATTGACGGGTCCCGATGGCAACACGGAGTCAGTCGAGATCCTCGTCTACGACGACACGATCGATCGCAACATCACCGAGATGACGGTGCAACCCACCATCGCTCGCCGGAACGAGCGCGTCCAGGTCACCATCGAGCTCGACGTCCCCGCCAAATCGAGCGGTCAGCCCATCTGGTTGAGCTCGAACTCCGATCTCGATCTCCCGAATTCGAATCCTCTGATTCCGGGTCGACAGCTCGAAACCACGTTCGAGATCGGGACCGGCGCGAGCATCGGCCGCAAAGTCCTCGAGGCTCGCATCGGGAGCGATCGCAAGACCGCCACGATCGCGGCGGTCAACCCGGGGTCACAGGACTGTCTGATCATCTCGGAGTACATCGAGGGAAGTGGGTACCGCAACAAGGCCGTGGAGGTCTTCAACTGCGGCGGCCCGGCGCTCGACCTCTCGAACTTCGGGCTCTGCATCGTCTCGAACGACAACACGACCTGCGGCGACAGCACAGCCCTCGCCTCCAAGCAGCTCAAGCCCTACCAGGTCCACACCCTCTGCAAGGACAAGAGCAAGCGTTCGTCCGACGATCCGGTCGATGGCATCGTCGACAACTGCGATCAGGCGAGCAGCAGCGTCATGGGCTTCAACGGCGACGATCGACTGGTGTTGTTCCGCGACGCCAATGGCGACGGCGACTACCAGCCCTCGACCGACGAGCTCCTCGACGCCTTCGGCCAGCCCGGCCAGAAGCCGAGCGGGACGCCCTGGAAAGACACGACCTATCGACGGTGCAACTATACGCCTTACGAGGGGAGCAGCACTTTTCAGGTGTCGTCGTACTACGAATCGTTTCCCACCGACGACGCCTCCGACTTCGGCCAGGGGCCTCCCATTCGCGAACCCGGATGTCGTTGAGGCGATCGCTCGTCGCCCTCCGATGAGAGCTCGGTATCAAGGGGCTCGTCACTCGGATGGGGGGGCCGGGAGCTCACCTCCGATGGAGAGGAGCCATCTTCGAGGCACGGGATTCGAGACCAGGGCGATCCCGTGGAAGCTGTAACTGTCAGTACTTCGACATGTCGCGTTCGGACGACCGCGGTCGGGGCCAACGGCAAGAACGTCTACGGTCTCTGGGTTCGCTGAGAGGCCATCGTCTATTCTCGTCACGCTCCTCTCTTCCGTTTGCCTCTCGGGGCTCGGCGATATCGAGCGGCGCCGGACCCCTCCCGACATGCGAGTTCCAACCGGGGCAACAGGGGGCTCTCCCCTCCCTCGTTCCCCGTGCTGCGGTCTCCTTCAACCTGCCGATGATGATCGGCAGATTCCCCCACGCCGCCCCTCTCGCCATCTTCTCCACCACGTCGAGGTTGATGGAGCGTGTGGGGCTCCTATGATCGTGTCAGTTCTCTCTCCGTCCGCTCGGCCCCCATGACTCCCGACGACGTTCTCCGCACATCGCGCAACGACCGGGATCGTTACGACGTCCAGTGTCTCGCGGACGGCGACGTCTTCGCCGAGCTCGACGACGTCCTCTTTGCCGTGCCATTCGGCTCTCATCTCTACGGCACGGCGGATGAAGAAAGCGACATCGACATCAAGTGTGTCTTCGTCGAATCGTTTCGACGGCTCGTGCTCGAGGAGGATCGTGAGACGGTTCGATTCTCGACCAGCGACGAGAAGGTCGCCAACCACCCCGGCGACATCGATGTCGACTGTATCGAGCTCCGCAAGTTCGTCTCGGATGCCCTCGAGGGCCAGACCTACGCCGTCGAACTGCTGCACTGCCCCGACGATCGTGTGATCGTCGAGACGTCGCGATTTCGGGCCCTCCGCGATCAACGCGGGCACCTCCTCTCGACTCGAGTCCAGCCCTTTGTCGGATACTGTCGCACGCAGGCCCGCAAGTATGGCGCGAAGGGCGAACGTCTCGAGGCCATCGAGACCACCCTCGAGGTGCTGGAGCGCCACGATCACTCGGCGCGCCTCGAGGAGATCGTCGACGAGCTTCCGCTGGACCAAGCTTACGTCGACATCGTCGAACAATCCATTCGCGGCCAGGACGACCCCGTCGCGCTGCTCGAGGTGGTCGACAAGCGCTACGAGATGCGAGCTCGCATCGAGAAGGCGGTCGAGTCGCTCCGGAAGGTGCGCGACCAGTACGGCGAACGCACTCGACGAGCCCGAGACGGTATCGACTGGAAGGCCATCTCTCACGCCTATCGAGTCGTCTTCGAACTCCGCGAGCTGCTCTCGAGCGGCGGGCTCGAGTTCCCCCTGGAACGCGCCGATTTTTTGCGTCGCGTCAAGCGCGGCGAGGTCGCATACGACCGCGTCCAGTCCGAGATTCCCTCGCTCGTCGAGGAGACGATGGAAATGGAGAGCGTCCTTCCCGATACCCCCGACCGCTCGTTTGCGTGCGACTGGCTCGTCGAGACGTACCGATCCATGGCCGAGGAGCACTCCCGATGAGCGACGAACTACGCCCTCCCGTCGAACTCGACTTCCAGCTCGACCGCCATGAGACCGCCTCCGCCCTCCGGTGGCACGTCCTCCATCAGACTGGTTTCCGCTGGAAGGCCATGATCGGGGTCGTCTCGTCGGGGCTGTTGAGCGTCTCGTTTCACCTCACCGGCTGGAGCTGGACGCTGGCCTCGATGTTCGGCGCGGGTGTGTTTGCGGTCGGCGTGCTCCTAGTGGCGTTCGTCTTCCCGTACGTGGTGGTCGCTCAGACGCCGCAACTGACCCAGTCGTACAAGATCGTCGTCTCCCATCGTGGCCTCCGCTATGAGACCGACAACTCGCGCGGTCACATCGAATGGGAGCGATACGATGCGTGGAAGGCCAGCGGAGACTGCTTTTTCCTCTACTACGACGGCGATCAATTCACGCTGATCCCCCGAGATCGACTGCCGGACCCGCAGTACAATCGACTCCGGGCGTTTTTCACCGACTACATCGGCTCCCGTTCGTCTTGATTCGTCGGAGCCCCCGAACACGACCGTCTCGTCGATTCCCACGCCGTTGATTCTCCGTTATGCGTCATCGTCTGCTGCTCATCGGGCTCGCCGCCGCCATTGTACTCTTGCTCGGGGGAGCCGGCCTCGTCTTCTTCGCCGACTCCGCCTCGACGTCTCGCTCGCCTTCGGGCGAGACCTCACCCGACGCGTCGGCTCGATCGGCGTCTGGAGATGGCGCCCTCGAGCGCCGCGAACTCGAGGGATGCCCGATACAATTCGAGTTGCGCGATGACTTCCAGAACACCTCGCCTGACAATCGCCGTGGTGCTGCTGCTGGACCTCGATACACGTTCACCTCGAGTGAGCGCCCCCTTCAGCTCTCGGTGACGTGTCGCATCGCTTCGCACGACGTCGAAGAAGAGCCCACTCGATTTCTACGCGAGACGACCCAGCGCATGGAGCGTCTCCTGCCGGGTGAGTCGCCGGAGCGAACGCGCATTTCGGCCGGTTCCGTCCCGGGATGGAAGTTGGTCGCCCAATACGACAACCAGCTCATCGTCGGCAACGTCCTCGCCCGAGGGGTTCGTGTGGTGCTCATTCAGCTCGTCGCCCCCGTCTCCGAGCGTCGGGCCCTGGAGGCCTTCAGCCAGCAACTCCTGACCGACCGCATCGAATGGACGGTCGATTGAGCAATCCGGCCGCTGTTTGGCGCCCCACTCACCTTGATTTCCCCGTTGGGCCACTCTACGATCCGCATGGACATTGAATGACACTCTGGGAGGTCTACCGTGTCGAATGAACGTATCTGTTCGAATTGCAATGCTGTTGTCCCGGAGGGGCATCATTTCTGTGGCAAGTGTGGGGCGCGTTATGCCAGCCGCGGGGAAGGGGAAGAGGAGGAAGACACCCTGTATTTCGGGCCGCTCCAGGCGCCCGGACGCGCCAAGCTGATGCTCATCAAAGGCGAGGGCGTCGAGGGACTGAGCTACCACCTGAACGCGACCGAACACGTGGCGGGACGTCAGAGTGGGGCCGTTCTCTTTCCGGATGACGACTACTTGAGTCCCTCGCATGCGTCGTTTTCCTATCGCGACAATCAGCTCTACCTGCAGGACGACGATAGCGAAAACGGGACATTCCTGCGCATCCGGGAACCCACTCGCCTCGAGGACGGCGACGAATTGATGATTGGCGAACAGCGCCTCCGCATCGAATACCTCGATATTCAGGGGGAATACCCGATGCGGAACGACACGCTCATGTATGTCAGCCCCCCCGAAGACTACAAATTTCGGGTGGTCCACGTCGTCGAGAGCGGCCGCGACGGGCGCGCCAGCTGCTCCCCCAACAACGACATTCTGGTGGGACGCGAAGGATGCGACCTCAACTTCCCGAACGATCCCCACGTGTCGCCTCGCCATGCTCGTCTGACGTGGAGCGACGGCCATGTCATCGTGACCGACCAGGACTCCAAGAACGGGACGTTCGTCGAAGTCCGGGGAGAGCGCAAGCTCCAGGATGGCGACTACGTCATGTTTGGCTCGGAGATCGTACGGGTTGAAGTCAACGAGTAATGGCGCTGGCGTTCGCCTCCCGAGCTATCGTGCGACCCGCCCGTCTCTCATGGAGACGAGGCGGGTCGTCGTATGAGACGGCGCTGAGTTCCGAGGCTCATAGGAGTTATTGAGGGGAAAAGCTCGATTCGGATGGATCGACCTCCTCTCGATATCCCCTGATCAACGACTCGACCTTGTCGGCTCGATCACTTTCAGGCTTGAGCTCCAGAAATCGCTGCAGGTTGTCGATGGCCTTCTGATATTCGGATTGTCGGGCCAGTACGAAGGCGTGATCGTAGTAGCCGTTGGCGTAATCGGGGGCCATCGAGAGCAGCTGCTCGAAAGCATCGAGCGATTTTTGATCTTCGTCCTGCATGTAGAGCAAAATGGCAAATCCGTGTTTGACGCGAGGATCGTCCGGCGCCATCTGCTCGGCGCGTCGATACGTCTCCTGCGCATCTTCGTAACGCCCGAGGATCGTGAGTGTCGAGCCGATGTTGATCAGCGTGTCGGCATCGAGGTCGTCTCGATAGGCGAGACTGGTACGATACGCCTTGAGTGCCTGTTTGTAGAGACCGCGGTTTTGATAGACGTTGCCGAGGTTGTAGTATACTCGGGGGTTTTGATCGCCGCCCCGGTTGAGCGCCTGCTCGAGTGCGCCGAGCGCCGGTTCGAAATCTCGATTGGAGGAATGGGCGATAGCCTTGTTCAAATAGATCTTCAACTTCGTATCGTCCCGTTCGAGCGCTCGCTCGTAGAACGTGATCGCCCGCTCCCATTCCTCGCGATCGAGGTGTTCGTTGCCCTTGATGAAGAGCTCTTGGGCCGAGAGACCCTCGTCGGGCTCGTCGGCGACGGCCTCGGGCCCATCCGAATCGTCGGCGGACGACAGCGAACTCGTCGAACAAGCGCTCGCTCCCATCCCCCCGATGAGCAATGCCAGGACCGCGGTAACACGAAGAAGTGACAGACGTGACATCATGATTGGCTCGTGTGAGTCGTTATCGCCGGAGACTGGAGTGTGTATGTACGTCTTCAAGTCCGTTGTTGCAACAGTCGCAGCGGGACTGTGGGTCGGGGGGCTGCTCGGAGTAACGGGATGTCAAACGCCCCCCTCCCCCTCGCCCGACGAGCGTGCCGAACGCTCCGCCCGCGAGACGCAGGCGCTGTACGAGGCGATCGTCGCCACCTACAAAGCCCGAGATCTTCCCATCGACCTCGCCTCCGAACAATACCAACTCGTGCGCTCGACCTATCAGATAATCGATGACCGTCTGCGGCAGCGATTCGTCGCACATGTCGTCGAGCTCCCCGGCGGAGCTTCGGCCCTTCGCGTACGAACCGATCACCAGAGACGCTACGGGCGGGGCGACGAGGCCGTCTGGAAAGAGGTCGACAGCAAGCTGTTGGACGAGCGCGCTCGGGAGGCCGAACTCGAACTGGGGCGCGCCATCGAACGGCGCTACCGCTCCTCGGATCGTGCCTCGGGCTCGTCCGGGGATACCTCCTGATCTTGGGGGGGGACCCCTGCCGCCGGCGTGCCCACCGGAGTGTGATCGCGCGGGTTTTCGCTCAGCTCCGGGGCTGGAGGTTCGTCGCGGGGGGAGTCGGCAAACGACCACAGGATGATCCCGAACAGGACGACGCCCAGGAAAAAAGCTCCCAGAATCGGGATGCCAAAGGGAACGCCGACATACCCGAAGAGCGCGGCGGCCGACATGGCGGTCAGCGCGTAGGGAAGCTGGGTCTCGACGTGGGCAATGTGATCGACCGAGGAGGCGATCGAACTCATGATGGTGGTATCCGAGATCGGCGAGCAGTGGTCGCCGAAGATGGCGCCGTCGAGCACGGCCGCAAAACACATCATCAACACGAGTCCTCCCCCGCCCGTCTGAGTCGTGATGTGAAAAGCCAGCGGGATCATGGCCGGCAACAGGATGCCCATCGTGCCCCAGGAGCTCCCCGTCGCGAAGGCGACGACGGCGGCGAGTCCAAAGGTCATCAGCGGCAAGATTGCAGGGGCGAGAATGTGCTGAACCGCCCCCATCAGATAAATACTGGTGCCGAGATCGCCGCAGACGTCCTGAATCGACCAGGCCAACAGGAGAATGGCCACCGCCAGTCCCATCATCGGGAGCGCCTGCAACCATGCGCGGAGGGCCTCGACGACTCCGAGTAGACGTTGACCAACGGCCAGTGCCACGGCCACGCTGCTTCCGGCCAGAGACGCCCAGAAGAGCACTTCGGCGTTGGCGGCCTCCGAGAGGGTTTCGCGCCAAACCAGCCACCCGCCCATCTCCGAGAGGGCCATACTCCAGGTGGCGACGAACTGCGAGAGGGTCGCCTCCCCGACGACAAGCCCCCCGAGTCCGGGGATGGATTCCCCTCCTTCGCCTCGCCACCCCGACCAGTACATGCCGAATAGCGTGCTGACGATCACGACAGCGACGGGGATGACGGCGTTGTACCAACGTTGGGGAATGTCCTCTTTGGTCTCGGTCTCTCGCGACTCGCCTCCCTGGAGCGGCGACGTGTCGGGCGGATGGACCTCGCCGTCGTGGAAGGCTCGACGCTCGGCGTGCAACATCGGCCCGAAATCCTGGCCCGAGATGGCGACGAACAGGGCGAAGAGCAGCGCAAAAATGCAGTAGAACCGCATCGACAGTGCGGAGAAG
>JAQCND010000634.1 GCA_028274765.1 Bradymonadaceae bacterium | reverse complement strand
GCCTTCCGCCGCCAGATGGAGGGCGAGGGGTGATGGCAAACCCCGACTGAAGAGGGGATCGGACCACTCATGTCTCGTCTGACGACACGTCGGAGCGAAAGGCCGCGTAGAATGGTGAAAGTCCAGATTAAGAGTTGGTTTCAAAACGGGTTGCTCTTCGACCCAGGCCGGCGGGCCGTCGGCGCTCCAGATCCCATATCGACGTTTGGAAACAGAGGCCAAGAAGCCTCGTCAGTGGACCAGCACGCCGGCGACGGTCGCGGTCATCATGGCGGCGAGGGTGCCGCCGATCATGGCCTTGAGGGCGATCTGGGCGAGTTCCTTTTTGCGGCTGGGGGCGATACCGCCGATGCCGCCGAGCTGAATGCCGATGGAGCCGAAGTTGGCGAATCCGCAGAGGGCGTAGGTGGCGATGATGACCGAGCGGCGCTGGAGTTCGATGTCGGGGTTGTTCAGCATCCCGGCGAGGCTCGAGTAGGCGACCAATTCGTTGACGACCATCTTTTCGCCGAGGAGCCGGGCGATGTAGAAGCAATCCTGTGTGGGGACCCCCATGACCCAGGCGAAGGGCCAGAACAGGTAGCCGAAGATCGTCTGCAGGGTCAGCGCCGGGGCGATGGTCACCTCGGGGGCGCCCTCGGCGCCGGCCATCTGGGTGACGCAGCCGTGGACGGCTTCGGCCGACGATTCGACCACGTCCGGTGTGCAGTTGTCGGGGATGGTCAGGCCATGGGCCTGATAGTGGTCGGTCAGGGTCTGGAGGACGCCCATGTTCCACTTCATGCTCGGCCAGCCGATCAGGTAGTTGGCCATGGCGATCAGCGCCAGGAACGCCAGAAGCATCGCCCCGACGTTGAGGGCCAGATCGAGACCCTCGGAGGCGCCGCGCGAGGCGGCATCGAGGGCGTTGGCGTCTTTGGTCTCGAAGTCGATCTCCTCGACGGCGTCGCCCTCCTCGGTCTCCGGGAGGGTCTCGGGGGTCTCGGTCTCGGGGAAAATGACCTTGGCGATGACGACCGCCGCCGGCGCACTCATCACGCTGGCCGCGATGAGATGCTGGGCGATGTTGGGGAACTGGCTGCTGAGCATGCCGACATAGATCGCCATCACGCCCCCGGCGACCGTCGCGAATCCTCCGGTCATGACGACCATCAGCTCGGATTTGGTCATCTCCTCGACGTAGGGTTTGACCACCAGCGGGGCTTCGGTCTGGCCGACGAAGATGTTGGCCGACGCCGACAGGCTCTCGGCCCCCGAGATGCCCATCGTCCAGCGCATCAGGCGAGCGAATCTCCGGACGATCCACTGCATGACACCGAGGTAATAGAGGATCGTCATCAGCGAGCTGAAGAAGATGATTGTCGGCAGGATCTGGAAGGCGAAATTCTTCAGCGCCGGGGCCCATTCACCCTGGTGGGGTGGAGCGTAGCTTTTGAAGATGAACTTGCTCCCCTCGTCGGTGAACTTCAGGAGCCGCTCGACAGCGTCGCCCGCCAGCGAGAAAGCGTCGTCGACGTAGGGGACATAGAAGATCATGATGGCAAAGGCGAGTTGGAGCGCCACGCCCCAGGCGACCAACTCCCAGTCGACGTCGTATCGTTTCTCGGAGATCGACCAGGCGACACCGATCAGCGCGAGGATACCGAGGAGGCTGATCAGTCGGTTGAAGACGCTCCCGCCCTGGCCTTTGAGTTTGTTCAGGGATTGCGTGTCGGACTCGTCGCTGGCCGATTCGGAGGAAGAGGAGGGAGGAGCTGAAGCGTCGGGAGACGGACCTGCGTTACCGGTGGCCCGCTCCTTAGGTCCGCTGTTGGAGGTCGCCTGAACCTCCGCCCTCGACGAAGTGCCATCGCGTGTCGAGGTGTCTCCAGTGGTGCCGTTGGAGGCGCTCGTGTTCCCCGGGGTGTCGGCACGTGCCGAGGGGCCAGCATCGGCCTGAGCCCAGCCGGTGTGGGGACTCCCGAGGCCCAGCGCGATCGCTGCGCTCCACGAGAGTACGACGAGAACCGAGAGCGTGACATCACCTCGTGAGAGACTCATCATGGACATGAGGGAACCTCGGGGAAACATCACCGAACATCGCTCCGTTTGTAGGCCGATCCCTGCGTTTGAGCAAGCGGGGCGGGGCGAGTGAATTGGAATCGGCGGACGAGCCTCGTATCATGCTCATGTGAACACGCGAGACCATCGGGCGCCGCGCCGCACGAGGTGGCCCGGAGCCCATCGCGGAGGTCGACATGAGTGCGAACGACTGGACAACGCCATCCGAGGAGGGCGAAGACGAGGAGTCGACGGGCGCTGACGGGTGGGTCGAGACCACGGCCCCCGACGAGCGGCCGGAGGCACCCTCGCTCGATCTGGAGGGAGAGCCAGATCGTCCTCCCGCCCTCCGTGACGAGGCTCGTCCCGACTGCGCCCCGGACGACGATCGACTCGAGACGAGCGAGACGTGGAGAGACGGGCAGACCATGGCGATCTTCGCCCACATGAGTGTGCTCTTCGGCATTCCCGTCTTTTTGGTGCCGCTGCTCCTCCGCAACGATCCGCTTTCAGTCCATCATGCGAAGGCCGCCGCCGTGACCTTCGCGGGGTTTTATGCCGGGCTCGTGCTGGCATTTGTCAGTGTCGGGCTCTTCATGCCGATCGCGATGCTCTTCTACATCCCGGCACTGGTCGGGATCGCGCGGGCCGTCCAGGGTCGGCGGGCGGGAACCTGGGGGTTCGGGGAGATCGGCGAACGCCTCCTCCCTCCATCGGACGACGAGAGTGACGCCTGATGGACGAACACATCGAAGCGCGCCGTCCATGGGAGATGCGAGTCGACGAGGCGTCGCCGGATGGGAATGCCCATCGGGGATCTGCTGTTGTAACGGGCGTCTGTGACCGGCCTTCATCGTCGACGGAGACTTGCACAGAGTCGCACATCCTTCTAACGATCACCGTTGAGCTCGTCTCGAGGCTCGGAGTGAGTCGTTCGGCGTCGGGTCGCCTCCAGTCGCCCCTCGACGGGGGCAGCGGCCATGGGCGTCTTCTGCTCATTCCTTCTGCCGACCTCTGTTCAGTCACCAACTCGCCACGAGCTATTTATGTTCAACCTCCTCGAAAAGATCTTCGGTTCCAAAAACGATCGCTACCTCAGCAGTCTTCAGCCCCACGTCGAGCGGATCAACGATCTCGAGAGCGAAATGGAGCAGAAGTCCGACGAGGATCTGAAGGCCCAGACGCCGAAGTTCCGCGAGAAGCTCGACCAGGGCGCCGAGCTCGAGGACATCATGCACGAGGCCTTCGCCACCGTGCGGGAGGTTAGCAAGCGCACGCTGGGCATGCGCCACTTCGACGTGCAGTTGATGGGGGCGATCTGTCTGCATCGAGGCAACATCGCCGAGATGAAGACGGGCGAGGGCAAGACGCTTGCCGCGACGATGCCCCTTTATTTGAATGCGCTCGAAGGCGAGGGATGCCATCTGGTGACGGTCAATGACTATCTGGCCGAGCGAGACGCCGAATGGATGGGCCACATCTATCGGTTTCTCGGCCTCGAGGTCGGCACGATTTTGAGTGACATGCCGACCCACAAGCGCAAAGAAGCCTACCACAAGGACATCACTTACGGGACCAACAACGAGTTCGGGTTCGACTATCTGCGCGACAACATGAAGACGAACCTGGACGAGATGGTCCAGCGCGACCTCCACTATGCCATCATCGACGAGGTCGACTCCGTGTTGATCGACGAGTCGCGCACGCCGCTGATCATCAGCGGCAAGGCCGATCAGTCGCCGGAGCTGTACCACGAAGTCAACAACATCATCCCCTATCTGAAGCGCGATCACGACTACCTGGTCGACGAAGAAGATCGGTCGGTCACACTCAACGATACCGGGGTCGAGAAGGTCGAGGATCGGCTCGGCATCGACAATCTCTACGATCCGGACAACATCGAGCTTCTCCACCACGTCAACAAGGCTCTCGAGGGGCACACGCTCTACAAAAAAGACGACCACTACATCGTCCGCGATGGTGAAGTCGTCATCGTCGACGAGTTCACCGGCCGCCCGATGCCCGGTCGACGCTGGTCCGATGGCCTCCACCAGGCCGTCGAGGCCAAAGAGGGCGTCCCAATTCAGGACGAAAACCAGACGCTGGCGAACGTGACCTTCCAGAATTTCTTCCGGATGTACGACAAGCTGGCCGGCATGACGGGGACGGCCAAGACCGAAGAGAAGGAGTTCGCTGAATTCTACGAACTCGATACCTACGCGATCCCGACCAACGAGCCCGTCATCCGGAAGGACTACGACGACGTCGTCTATCGCAGCTACGAGGAAAAATTCGACGCCATTGTCGAACAGATCGTCGAATGCAACGAGAAAGGCCAGCCCGTGCTGGTCGGAACGACCAGCGTCGAAAAGTCGGAAGCGCTCAGCCGCGTGCTCGACCAGAAAGACGTCGATCACGACGTTCTCAACGCGAAATATCACGAACAAGAGGCGAAGATCGTCGCCCAGGCCGGACGCCTCGGCTCCGTGACGATCGCCACCAACATGGCGGGGCGAGGCACCGACATTCTGCTGGGCGGCAATCCCGAGTTCCTCGCCGAGGAAGTCGCCGGCGAACAGGACATCCCGCCGGGTACCCCCAAGAATCAGCGCGAACAGTATTACACCGACGAATACCAAGAAGCTCTCGACAAGTTCGAAGAGGAATGCGCCGAGGAAGGCGAAAAGGTCAAAGAAGCCGGCGGTCTCTTCATCATCGGGACCGAGCGCCACGAATCTCGGCGCATCGACAATCAGCTCCGCGGTCGGGCCGGACGTCAAGGCGACCCGGGGGCGAGTCGGTTCTTCCTGTCGCTCGAAGACGACCTGCTGCGTCGCTTCGGGGCCGAGAACATCGGCAAGTTGATGGACACCCTCGATATGGAAAAAGGGGTGCCCATCGAGCACAACATGGTGACCCGAAGCATCGAGAACGCCCAGAGCAAGGTCGAGGCTCGCAACTTCGACATCCGGAAGAACCTCCTCGAGTACGACGACGTCATGGACAAGCAGCGCAAGACAATTTACTCGCTGCGCAAGCACGTCCTGAAAGGCGAGGACGAAGACGGACGCGAGCTCCGACAGATGGCCCTCGATCTCTTCGAAGACGTGGCCATCGGCGTTATCGACGAGTACGCCTCCGAGTCCCTCCGCTACGAAGACTGGGACCTGGAGTCACTCGAGGCCAATCTCGAGGATACCTTCGATATCGAGTTCGAGATCCAGCACCTCAAGGGCCGCTCGGCCATCGAGGCAAAAGTCTGGGATCGCATCAGCGAGGTATTCTTCGACAAAGAGGAAGAATTCGACGAACTCGCCGAGCAGATCAACGAACACCGGCGCGAACAGATCGAAGAGGCAGCCGAGGCGGCCGAACAGGACGTCGACACCGACGGTGACGAGGATCTTTCGGGCGACGACATCGGCGACGCCGAGTCGGCCATCAAGGCTGGCGACGAAGACGGCTCGGCGGAGGGCGAAGGCGATGTCACGGCCGCCGACAATGACTGGGAACTCCCCGACGAACTCGAAGACGAATTCGGGGATGAAGACGACATCGAGGTCACCGGCCAGGAGCTGTTCGAGGAGCAGGTCCGCAACCAGTACCTCTGGGCGATCGACCGATACTGGCGCGAACACCTCCAGGCGATGGAACAGCTCCGCGACGGAATCGGCATGCGCGGATACGCCCAGAAAGATCCCAAGCAGGAGTACAAGAAGGAGGGCTACCACCAGTTCCTCGACACCCTGATGAACATCAAGACGCAGGTCGTCGAATTCATCGCCAAGATGGAGGTCGAGACGCCCGATGCCCTCCAGGAGCGTCCCGAATCGCAGCTTCCCGACAAGATCACCCTCAGCCACGGCGAGGAGACCAGCACCCGCGACGCCGAAAGCGGGGAAGACACCTCGGCCGATTCGGCCGGGTCGTCGGGGAGCGACGAACCCTTCGAGCAGGACCTCCCCAAAGTCGGGCGCAACGATCCCTGTCCGTGCGGCAGCGGGCGAAAATACAAGAAATGCTGCCTCCGCGAAGATCGCAAAAAGAAGAAAAAGAACAAGAAGAAAGACAAAGACCGACGTCGCGCCGGGTGACCCATGCGGATGTTTGTGAACAATCTCGCGTTTGTCGGTCACCACGGGGTCTACGAGGAAGAGCAACGCGACGGACGTCGGTTCGAAGTCGATCTGGAGGTCCAATTCGAGCGACCCGAAGGCACGGAGACCGATGCCCTCGAGGATACGCTCGATTATCGCGGCCTCGCCGAAGCTATCCTCGACGTCGGCAAGGGGCCGAGTCGCCAGCTGATCGAACGGCTCGGCGCCGAGATCTTGCAGACCGTCTTCGAGCGTTTCTCCGTCGTACAGGCCGCTGAACTCACCCTCCGCAAGTACGCACCGGACGTACCGGGCTCCCCCGACTGTGTCGGAATTCGCATCAATCGCACACGCAGCGAGGACGACTGACCTACGATGTTCCACGAGCGCTCTGGTCTCCATCTGTTCACCGTCCGAGACGTCGATGTGCACGTCTCGATCTGGTACATGCTGTTGATGGCGTTCATCATCTTCTCGCCGGCCCTCTCAGGTGGGCCGTTCGCGAGTGCGGGCGCCGGCCTGGCGCAAGGATTAGCCTGGGGGGTTGCGGTAACACTGGCCCTTTTGGTCCACGAATTCGGCCACGCGATCGTCAGTCAGTACTACAATCTTTCTCCCTCCATCTTGCTCCACGGTTTCGGGGGGCTCTGTTCTCATCGTCCCGCTCAGACGGACGGAGACGACGCTCGCATCTTGCTGGCTGGGCCGGGAACAGGATTGCTCTTCGGGGCACTCTCATTTGTCGGACTTCGCTTTGCGGTGCCCGCCGTCCAGGTGGACCTGTTCGGGACGTTCGTGTCCGCGCTCGTCTGGGTGAGCGTCGTCTGGAACCTCATCAATCTCCTCCTGCCGATCTGGCCGCTCGACGGAGGCAAGCTGTTTCATCTCCTCCTCCGACGCTTCACCTCCGGCAATCGAGCCCGAGAGCTGGCCCTCAAGACCAGTATCGTTACCACGATCATCGCCGGCGTCTGGGCGCTTTCGAACTTCATGAGTTTCTATATTGGCCTGCTCGGCTTCTTCATTTTGATGGGCAACATCCAGATGCTCCAGCAGAGTGCCCCTCTAGTGGAGCGCTCGGCCAATCAGAACGAGCCGGTCGAGTTCCACGTCGAGCTTCTCGAGGAAGCACGCGAGGCGATGCAGCAGAACAACTGGCGCGAGGCCTATCGCATCTGCCACCAGCTTCGCTCGACCGGGGGCAATCTCGCCCCCGATGTGCTCGAGCAGGTCTGGGAGCTTCTCAGCGTCTCGGCGACGCGCATGGGCAAATACGAGGAGGCCGAGAGCTACTTCGAGCGTGCGCCCGATACAGTGGCCGTCCGGGAGGCTCGACGCGACTGGGAAGAGGCTCGAGATGCGGAGGGCTGACTCTCGAACGAAGGGCAATGGTATGGTCCCATGCTTCCACGCCATTTCATTCCATCGAGCCGACATCATGGCTCCTCTCCACGAGCCCATCTCTTCATACATGTCGTTCAAGGCTCGAACATAACGACACGCCTCTCTCCGCGGCCCGAGATACTGTCAGCTCCTCGTAGAAGCTCTGCGGATCATCGATCGGTGACGGAGTCGACAAACCGACCGATGTCTGGCGCCTCGTCCTCCGAACCATCGGGTATGAGCGTTCGATGGCAGATGCCTGAAAGCACGGGCTCACCTCGACGGGCCCCCTCAGCCCTTCCAGACCGGCGTCTCAACGCTCGGGCAACGAGTGTTGGAGGCCCGGACGACTATCGCCGTGGTACGAGTAGCTCCTGGGCTCGTCGGCTTCCGGCCAGCCCGGTCCGACGAACAGAAGGTGTTGCAATCAGCTTCCAGGCTGACCATCCGCGAGTTTCATCTTCATCTCGTCGTCGATCGCCATCCTGCGAGATACACGTCTTCCCATATTTCCCTATCGCCGCGCCTGCGCGCGGTGTCCGCCGCAAGCCGGCCAGTTGCTCGAAGGGGTCACCGTCCCGGTAGCACACCGGGGGGGCGGGCGGCTCCCCCCTTCCCGACCACCTGACAGCTCGCCGCTCTCCCCCTCATGTATGATCATCGGCTGATCACCCGCATTTGTTGCGTCGGAGAGGGCGAATCGATTCGGTCGCGGTCGCCGCGTAATAATTTGAGTCTCGCGTCGAGTGTGATAGTCTCGCAGCGCGAAACACTCGAGACACCTCGACATCGAGAGGGTCACAGCAAAGGTACATGGACCCCACGACGGTACATCGCTCGGGAGTCCCCCTCGATCTCATCGATGCGATCGTGCGTCCTCCCTTGGAGTCGAACGATGGGGCCGCACGGGGCTCGAGATACAAGCAGGCTCGCGATCAAGATCGACTCACGTCGAAGGGATCACACGTATGAAGACCTGTCCGGAATGTGATGAGCAGCTCGCGGACGACGCCCAGCATTGTGGTCACTGCGGGCAAAAGCTCGAGGAGGATGATGCCCAATCCACCCAGTTTGGTCTGGGAGCGGTGTCACCCGGAGACATCGACCTCGACGAAGATGAAGAGGAATCGGACGAGGGAACAATGGGTTCGGATGCGGCGGGGGCTGATCCCTCTGACGGTTCGGGGCCCAGTCTCCCCACCCCCGGAGAGATCTCGGACGACTCCTCACCCGACGACACGTCCGACTCGGGCGAGATCTCCGAAACGTCACCGGTCGATCTGACAAGTTCGGCGGACGGCAAAAGCGAAGACGGCGAAGGAGCGGCCTTCGCCAAAACCGCCACGATGAGCCCGGTCGACGAACAGGATGACAGAGACGATGCCTCGTCGACAGGGGGCGGTCCACTCGGAGGCATCGGCGAGTCCGAGGATGACTCGGGTGGCCCTTCGCTTCAGGACGATTCCTCTCGTTCGGGTGACGACCGTTCGCCCTTTGCCAGCGGGACGGGGGGCGCGGACGACGACGGACGTGTCGGAGACGAGACGGGCCCCGGTGGAGGCGAGGACATCCCCGACACGTCGCCTGCGCTCGGCGCCTCGTCCGATCATTCCGAAGAGATCGCCCACGGGGACGACGAGGTCAATCTCGCATCCGGCCCGCCCGATCACCCGGAGACGGATTCCTCACCCCAAGAAGACTCCGTACCTCACCCCTCGGACGATTCGATCTCCCACCCGTCGGATGACTCGTTTCGAGACGGAGGCGACGCCCCCTCCGAACCCGGGTCTGGTGACGATCTCGAAGTAGCGGACGTCGGTCGAGACGAACCGCAATTTGGAGGGGGAGCGGAGACCGACTCGGACCCGTCGGCGGGTCCGCTCGATGAGCAGAGAAGAGACGATTCCGGCGCCGACTCGAGTGCCCTCGCCGACGACGATCGCTTCGGCGGCGAGGGCGGCACACCGGTCGACAACTCGCCCAAAGCCCCCGATGTCTCGACCTCCCCGAACACCGACGACGACAAGCTCGCAGGCATCGCCAAGACTTACGTGTACATTCTCGCGGGGTTCGTCGCGTTTGGATTCCTTTCCTGCGTCGGGCTCGGCCTGGTCTACTCTCTCATGTAGGGCTCAATTGTCCGATCAAAGTGCCCCTGCAAAGGGACTCGTGCCGGCTCCGCATACCACCTGATTGGAGGGGACCGAGAACATCAGCGACTCGTCTCCGTGCTCGAGGGCGTATTCCCCCGCCTCGAGCTCGCCGACGTCACATGCGACCCGGACCGAGCCGCAGTCTCCGGAGCACTTCCGGCCACTCTGGCGAATCGTAGCCGAGCTCTCGACGACGATCGAGTCCTCCCGAACTGTGGCCTCGCACTCGGTCGCCTGTACCGTATCACACGTGCTGCTGAGGCATGCGTCGAACGTCACTTCAGCCACGATCGAGCCCGGATCGAGTGCCTCGGTCCCTTCATTGTTCGACGACGCGTTCATTAGACAGACTTCACCATCGTCGGTGAGGGTGCGAGTAGACACACGGCCTCCATCACGCTCCAGTCCGGCATCCCCTCCATCGGAGTCACTCTCTCCGTCATCCCCACAGGCGACCGTTCCAGCGCTGAACACGAGAGCCGCGACCCAGACAGTTACCGAGACATGACGCATCATGTCGAGACAAGCGTGGATGAGAGAGAACACGGGCGAAAGCGTCCAGATCAGTATAGCATCCGGATCTCGGTCGAGTCGACTCCGAAGAGCGAGCCGTTCGTCTCCAGACCTCCTCGAACTGAAGTCCGTCACGATCTCGCCTGTCTCCCTCTGCGCTCGGTCATGTCTCGGGCCCTTGGGAACTGGTCTCACCATGTCGAATCAATGAGAATGCGAGCGCTTCTGTACCGTCCCCGGACGTGGTCTCCTGGCCGGCCCGGGGGACGGGTCACGGGTTTGGACACGAGCTCTTGGATTCGAGGATGGCGGTCCACGGTTGATCTGTCGACCGCCTCCTATACGGTATTCGCCGAATCGTCGCGTGATCTGAGTCCATCTCGATCACGCATCCGACTGAGGTTTCGACCCTGTGGAGAGAGGATTGGACCATGAGTACCTACGATGTCGTCGTCATCGGGAGCGGACCGGGAGGCTATGTCGCCGCTATTCGAGCCGCACAGGCCGGTCTGGAGACTGCGATCGTCGAGCGCGAGGAGACCGAACGCCTCGGCGGCACGTGTCTGCTGCGTGGATGTATCCCTACCAAGGCGATGCTGCAGACAGCCGAACTCGCCGAGAAGATGCAGCATGCCGGTGACTTCGGGCTCGATGTCGATGGTGCGGGGGTCAATGTCGAGAAAATGGATGCTTTCCGCCAGAAGAACATCGAAAAGAATGCCCGGGGCGTCGCGTATCTGATGAAGAAAAACGACATCGACGTCCACTGGGGCCACGGTCGCATCGCCGGTCCGGGAGAAGTGGCGGTCGAGACCCACGGAGGCGACACCGAGGTTCTCGAGACGGAGCACTGCATTCTGGCGACCGGAAGCGCCTGCGCGCACTTGCCGTTCATCGAACTCGACGGCGATCGCGTCATGGACTCCGATCAGCTCCTCGAGAGCGAGCAGATTCCCAACCACATGCTGGTGCTCGGCGCGGGCGCCGTGGGCACCGAATGGGCCAGTTGCTACCGCCGATACGGCTCCGAAATCACACTCGTCGAGATGGAGGATCAGATCCTCCCCGTCGAAGACACCGACATCTCGGCCGAGCTCGAGAAGAGCTTCGAACGTCAGGGCATGGACGTCCGCACCTCCTCGAAGATCACCGACGTCGAGAAGACGGAGGATGGCGTTCGAGCGGTCGTCGAGACCACCGATGATGGAGCGGGAGACTCCGAAGTCGTCGAGGCCTCTCACCTGCTCGTGGCGGTTGGTCGACGTCCCGTCACCGAGGGACTCGACCTGGAGCCGACCGCTGTCCAGCGCGACGACCAGGGCCACGTCCACGTCGACGAGTACATGCAGACCGACGAGGACTGGATCTACGCCATCGGCGACATTCTCCCCGACGTGCCCAAGCTCGCCCACGTCGCCTCGCACGAGGCCATCCTCGCCGTCGACCACATCGCCGACGAGGATCCACATCCGATCGACTACGAGCGCGCCCCGATGTGCACCTACTGCTCGCCCGAGGTCGCGTCGGTCGGGCTCAGTGAGCGCGAGGCTCACGAGCGGGGCTACGACGTCAAGACGGGCCAATTTCCCTTCTCGGCGATCGGCAAGGCCACCATCGTCGGTCAGGAGGAAGGCTTCGTGAAGATCGTCAGCGAGGAAAAATACGACGAGCTTCTCGGCGTCCACATCGTCGGCCCCAAAGCGACCGAGTTGATCACCGAGGGGACGATCGCGATGGAGCTCGAATCGACAGTACTGGAGATGGAGCACACGATGCACCCACACCCGACACTCTCCGAAGCCGTCGGCGAGGCGGCTCACGCCCTCATGAGCGAACCGATCCACGCGTGATCGCCATCTCGACCTACGCGTGATCGCCATCTCGTATGTGCTGTAACCCGCGCGGCGACGCATCGTATCTCCCGGAGCCGTGCGGGTGATGGTATCTGGGAGGCGAGCTACTCGCCGTGCCGATCCGAGTCGAACCTGTTCTCGACTTTCATTTCGGCTTTCCGCCGAGAAGTGACACGGAGAAGCCTTCAAACACGTGGCGTTCTCTTGAGCTCTCCCCCCGCATCAGGAAGCTTGCCTCCTTGTCCGAACATGGGTGGGAGGCATCGGAGGGACGATACCGTCGCCCCCCTTGGAACGCCTTTGTACCTCCTCGAAGTGAGCAGCTTGTTGGCACGTCGACGAGCGTCTCCTCGAAGCAGGTGAGCGAGTCGACCGCGAGGAGAGAGACGTATCAATGCGATCGCCCTCCCCACTCAAGGCGATCGCATTAGAGCCACACATTCACGATTCGTTCCTTGTTATGCCACCTCCATCCTCCCGCCAGGGCGTCGCTGAAGCCACGTGCCAGCAGGGATGCTCACGTCGAGGACGTATCGAGGCACTCCGAACCGATATCGAGTCGAGCCGGGAGGCCCGGCTTCGGAGCGCCCCTGTACTTCCTCCGGAAGTGGGCTTCCAGCCGGCTCACGCTCGCAGTGGGGCATTCCTCATGCGATCGCCCTGCCTCCCCACTGGAACCCGTTACCTCTCGATTCGCTCGGCCCACGAGATCTTCACGTCTCGACTCGCGGGCTCGAATGAATGGTTCTCCCATCGAAGCCGCGTGCCCATGTCGACCCTTGATGTTCAAGATAATCTGAAATAAATAGGCCAACGAACGCGTTTCAAGGGTAAATTCATGGAGACGCCAACGTTTTAATCGTTCCTCTACCCATACGTCGACGTTTTTAGTAACTTCCTCAACGCAGTCAAAAAAGACCATGCGCACGCCAGATTGGATCGATGACATACTCGCCGCCCTAGACGCCAAAGACATTGACGCCTTCTGCGAGCCTTTGAGCGAGGACTGCACCTTCATCTACGCCAACGAAGACCCGGTCGAAGGGATCGAAGCCATTCACGATTTTGTGACGTACTTCGCCGAGAGCATCGAGGCCTCCGACCACCAGGTCCAAGAGACGTACAGGAGCCCGAATCGGGTCGTCGTCCGTGGAGACGTGATCTACACCAAAAAGGACGGTTCGACGCTCGATGTGCCCTTCGTCGACGTCTTCGAGATGGAAGACGGCGAAGTCTCGACATACCAGGTGTATGCCGACAACCACGAGCTCGACCTCTAACTCCCTCCGTGATTGGAGCCGATCGATGAGTCAGCGCGTTCACGACATGTTCTCGCGCATCGCCGAGCGCTACGACCTCGCCAATTCGGTGCTGTCGATGGGGATGCACCGATGGTGGCGACGCCGAGCGGTGTCGCGTGCGTCGGTGGGGGGGGGCGATCGGGTCCTCGATTGTGCGACGGGCACTGGCGATCTGGCCTTTCGATTCGCCGATCGCGTCGGCCCCGACGGCGAGGTGGTCGGATGTGATTTCAACGCCCCGATGCTAGAGCGGGCGCGTCGCAAGGCCGAGCGACGTCGGAGTCGAGGGGCAGCTCCGGTCTCGTTTATCCAAGACGACGTGCTCGATCTCGACGTCGAGGATGGAAGCTTCGATCTGGCCTCCATTGCTTTTGGTATTCGGAATGTCGACGATCCTTCCCTCGGTCTTTGCGAGATGGCGAGGGTTGTCCGACAGGGAGGAGAGGTGCTCGTCCTGGAGTTCGGCCAGCCCGACGGGCTCTTCGGCCAACTCTACGAGACGTATACGTCGACGCTTCTGCCGCGCATCGGAGGATTCGTGACGGGGGAACCACAGGCGTATGAATACCTCCACGAATCATCCAGCTCGTTTCCGTGCGGTGATGCATTCGTCGACATGGCTCGCGAGACGGATGCGTTCGAAACCGTGGAGGCCGAGCCCCTTATGGGGGGCGCTGTCTATCTGTATTGGGGGCGCGTCGCTTCGTGAGCGGAGGTTCGCCGCCCGCGTCGGCCATGGTCGGCCATGGGCCACCGACCCTCCATGGGCGAGAGCTTCCGACACCGAGCCCCCAGTCGATTGTTGTCTAAAAGAGGTTTCAATATGACACATCCCCCCGCTCGCACCTCCGATCCTGCCTCGGTCGAGGCGTTCGTCGAGGACGTCGAAGTGCGTCTCGACGAGCTGCTCGATTCCACTCAGGCGCTCGGCTCGGGGATCCTCGAAGAATCGACGAGCTATCTGGCCCTCGCCGAACAGGCCAAGCGGGCGCGCCCCCGGCTCGTCTATCATCTCGGCCAAGATCTCGATGTGCCAGTCGCCTCGTTGATCCGGGTGGCGGTCGCCGGCGAGCTGGTCCACACGGCGAGTCTCCTCCACGACGACGTCGTCGACGAGGGAACGGAGCGGCGGGGCCAGGAGACGGTCAACACCCGGTGGAGCAACATCGTCTCCATTCTCGGAGGCGATCTGATGCTCTGTACGAGTCTCAAGGAGCTCCAGCCCTTCGAGTCGGCCATCTCGGATGCGGCCGTCGACGTGGTCGATCGCATGACGCGCGGTATCATGAAAGAGGTCGAGGGCCGTCAGCGCACCGATCTGACGCTCCGCGACTGGCATGCCATGGCGTCGGGCAAGACAGGGGCGCTCTTCGGATGGTGTGCTTCCGCGCCCGCTCGGCTCGCCGATCGGCCCGATCTCGTCGATCGGCTCAGTCGATGTGGACACCATCTCGGCATGGCGTTCCAGATGGCCGACGATCTCCGGGATCTGACCGATCCGGAGCCCGGCAAAAACCGATTCGCCGATCTTTATACGGGATCTCCCTCGTGTGTAGTGATTGCAGCTCTCGAGAAGGCCCCCGATCTGGTCCCCCGGTTGGAGTCGTTCTGGGATGCCTCCGAGACCGTCGAGATCGAGGCGCTCGTCGAGTCCCTCCTCGAGAGTGGAGCGGCCGAACACACGCGCGAACAGATCACGCAGGAAGTCGATCGGGCCCTCGAGGCACTGGGGTCGCTCCGACAGCGTCCCGGCGCCAGTAAAGTTGCTCGATGGGCTCGACAACTCTGTCTCAACGTAGATCCCTCGAGCCGGGAGACTTCTTGAAGAACGCCGCTTCGTATACCAGATTGACTCCCGGCGACGAGCAGACGAAGCGCGCCACTCGATCGGGGCCGACACAGTGCACATTCGCAACCCCTATTTCCAGGGAGTATCTTATGAATCGCATGGGTTCAACCTCCAGACAGACCGGCGGCAACAGCACGAACTTAGAACCGTGGGAAGTGACCGTCACGGACGCTGTAGGGCGAGTCATCGAATTCTGGGGATTCAAACACAACCACGGCCGTACCTGGGCGTTGTTGTACCTTCGTGACGAACCCATGTCGGCCAGCGATCTTCGAGAGGAACTCGACCTCTCGAAGGGAGCCGTCTCGATGATCACCAAAGACCTGCGACAATGGGACGTCGTCCAACGAACACGCGTCTCCGAGAGCCGGGCTACCCACTATCTGGCCGAGCGTGATTTTCTCGGCATGGTCCGACGCGTCCTCCGGGATCGCGAAGTCAAGCTGGTCGAAGACGTACGAGATCAGCTCGAAGAGGCGCTCGAAATAGCCGAAGATTCCGAGGCTGACGACGATACAGTCGAGCGTATCCGAGAGATGTACCGGCTCGCCGACATGACTCAAAACGCCCTCGAACTCTTCTTGAATACGGCGCGACTCGATGTGAGCGAGGCCGACGGCATCCTGTAAGGAACGCGCTCTCCTCCATCTTGTCGATGCCTCCAATTTGTCCCCCCCACGAGAGGAGGTCACCATGACGTCGAACGGACACCACGTCTCTTCTCCCTCGGGACTCGCCAAATGGGCACAGGTGATGCGCGCTCCCTTCCTGACGGCGACGCTCGTGCCCGTGGCCATCGGGCTCACCTGGGCCATGGTACAGCGAGCCGTCGACTGGGCGCTCCTGCCGATCGTGGTCATCGGTGCCGTCGCGCTCCACGTGGCGGCCAACTGTTTCAACGACTATTTCGACTGGAAGAGCGGCGCCGACGAAATTAATGACGATTTTTTCGAGGACTTCACGGGTGGAAGTCGGGCCATCCAGCAGGGACTCGTCGCCCCCGACACCATGTACTGGGTGGGGACCAGTGCCTCGATCGTGGCGATGACATGTGGCATTGCCCTCCTGATGCGGGGATGGGGCATCGTCGCCTTTGGACTCGTCGGGCTCGCCACGGCGTATTTTTATACGGCACCTCCCCTTCGACTGGTCGCTCGCAAGGGAATGGGCGAGCTGGTCGTCGGACTCAACTTCGGGCCTCTGATGGTCGCCGGCACGACTTTCGCACTCACCGGGACCTGTCGGCCCTTCGACTTCGTCGTCGGGCTTCCGACCGGGCTGCTGACCACGGCCATCCTCTGGGTCAACGAATTTCCGGATGCGCCGGCCGACGCCGAGGTCGATAAAAATCACCTCGTCGTCACGCTCGGACGGGCAACGGCTCGATGGGGGTATGTGGCCCTGCTGATCGCCGCCTTCGGCACGCTATCGGCGGCGGTTGCCTTCGGCCCCTTGCCCCGGACGGCGCTCCTCTTTTGGCTCGGATTGCCGCTCGCGCTGAGCGCCGGTCGCACCGTGGTCGAACACTACGATGACGAAAAGCTTGAGGCGGCCTGCGAGGCGACGATTCAGACGCATCTCCTCACGGGCGTGGGGCTCGCCGGGGGGCTCCTCTGGGCAGCACTGTAAGCTTCAGCTTGTGGAAGTCGGTCTCAGTGGTGGACTGGCCCCCCCGAGCTCGGCCCCGTCGTTTCGATGATATGTTTCCTGCCGATCAGGGGAGACTCGGGTCCGTGGGATCTCGACGACGCGTGGTCGGGAGCGCCGGCGACCTCGCCGCCCGATCATCGAGTCGGTCGGCCGCAAGCATCGTGCCACGGCGTATCCCACAGTATCCGATCGGACCCTCCCGAGCACTCTCGATTGCTGGACAGTGGCCTCGATCCCCACACATTTGACGAGTGCAATCATCGGCCGTGGGTCCAGCTATGAGGCGACGCGCCAGTGAGGCCACTCACGCCACAGACGCATAGAGTTGCTCCGGAAGATGTGATGCCAAACCTCTACGGGTCGTGATTGCACTCGCATTTGACGAGGGCGATCGCATTCGAGTTCGATTCGGCGTTCGAGCTCATCAACCCTCTCGATGTCCTGGTGTGATTCGCCGGATAGAACCCCTTGATCGCGAGGGGCTTCGCCGTTCCAAGCCGGCTGAGAGCCGGCGCTCCATCGGGCGTCTCCCCCAACATCCCTTCGAGCTCTCTGGGAGCGCCTTGATACGTCTTCGACGTGAGCAACTTGCTGGCACGTCGACGAACGCCCCCTCGAATTCGGGGGCGAGCGTCGGCCGAGAGGAGGGAGACGTTCACATGCGAGCGCCCTCCGCATTTGACTTTGAAGGTAACCCCCAGATCCACTAATGTGGCAGTCGCGCGAGCGGCGCCAAATATGTGATGTGTATACTCGATCCCACCTGTGACGATAGATGCGCCGGACGCGAGAAAGATGTTAATGAGGACGCGCGTGTGTCCTGTGACGAGGGACTCGAGGAGATACACTCATGAGGCGTTCGGTGTCGAAGTCCCGGAATGAAGGGGACTCTCCTCCTTCTCAAACGACGACGGAGGAGAGCGGCGGTCGCGACGATCCGACCGATGCCCTGGAGCCCGCTCTCTTGTTGAATGCAACCTACGAACCCATCCAGATCGTCACCTGGAAGAAGGCTATTACACTCTATTTGCTCGAAAAGGCCGAGATCATCGAGCGCCAGGACTGCGAGATTCATTCGGCCGATCGAGCCTATCCCATGCCGTCGGTGCTTCGACTGTTTCGACGGGTCGAAGTGCCGCGCCGCAACATCCAATTCTCTCGGATCAACGTCTATCGCCGCGACGGTTTTTGTTGCCAGTACTGTGGAGGCGAGTATCCCGTCGACGAGTTGACCTTCGATCACGTCTTCCCGCAGAGCCGCGGCGGAGGGACCAACTGGACCAACATCGTGACCTGTTGTGGGCCGTGCAATCGCCAGAAGGGCGATCGGACCCCCGAGGAGGCCGGCATGACCCTCAAATCCGAGCCCTGCAAGCCCCAGTGGTGGCCCTTCACCGAGAGTAGCTGCGATTTCGACAAACACCCGGACGACTGGCATCCGTATCTGTGGACATAGGATGCTCGACATGCCCCGAATCGCCGTTATTGCCGACATTCACGCGAACGCACCCGCACTCGAGGCGGTTGTCGACGATATTGAACGCCAAGCCCCCGACGAAATCCTCGTTGGCGGGGATCTGGTGGGACGGGGGCCGCAGGGGAGCCGAATCGTCGACATCATACGCGATCTCGGCTGGCCCTCGATTCGGGGCAATCACGAGGACTACATCCTCAACTTCCGAAACTACGACGTGCCCGACGATTGGCTGGTGGCCGACGAGTGGGCTGCCTGGCGCTGGATGGCTCGCGAGCTCGAGGGCGAGCACGCCGAATTCATCGACGCGCTCCCCTTCAGCAGGACCGCCGACACGGTGCCAGATCTGAGACTCGTCCATGGAAGTCCTCGCTCTTACAAAGAGGGCATCGGGGACTGGACCAGCGAAGAATCCATCCGCGAGCACCTCGCCTCGATCGAGGAATCTCTCCTCGTCTGCGCCCACACGCACCGCCCCCTCGTCGAGCGTTTCGACAATCAGATCGTCGTCAACGTCGGATCCGTCGGGCTCCCCTTCAACGGCGATCCTCGCGCCCAGTACGCGATTCTGACCCGGCGTGACAACGACTGGGAGATCGAGTTGCGCCAAGTCGACTACGACCACGATCGCGTCTACGAGATCTATCGCGAGTCCGGCTTTCTCGAAGATGGGGGGCTGACGGCCGAGATTCTCCGCCGCGAGGTGCGAACGGCCCGTCCCTACCTGGTTCCTTTCCAGAAATGGACCGACATCGCCGGTCGCGACTTCAACCGCGATGCGTTCGAGGCCTTTCTCGACCTCTACGATCCCACGGAATCGATGGGCGACTTCTTTGAACGCGCCCGACGCCACTATCAAGAGGAATAAGCCGGTCGATTGCATCCAGAGCGCCGCGACACTCCTCCCCCATCTCACCTGTCGAAGACAATGTTTCGGATCGCCTCGGGCGAAAAGAGGGCACTGACCGAGCGCCCGTCGTGAATGCGGCCGATGGCTTCGGCAAAGAGGGGGGCGACGGAGAGGGTCTCGATCGTGGCATTCGTCTCGTCCGTCTCGCTCGGAAGCGTATCGGTAATGGTGACGCGTTCGAGTGGTGAAGCGTCGAGGCGTTCGACAGCTCCGGGACTGAACACGGGATGCGTGGCCACTGCTCGCACCTCAGCTGCCCCGTGCTCGACCAAGAAGTTGGAGGCTTCGACGAGCGTCCTCCCGCTCGCAATCTCGTCGTCGACGATGATGGCCGTCTTCCCCTCGACGTCGCCAATGAGATGCTCGGCCTGGGGCTGTTCGTCGTCGCTGTAGCGTCGCTTGTCGATGATCGCCATCGGCAGTTCGAGTCGATTGGCAAAGCGCCCGAGATCCTTGGCCTCCCCCGCATCGGCCGCCACGAGAATCCAATCGTCCCCCTTCTTGCGCTCGAGCACCTCGCAGAGCGGGCCCGCCCCGATGAGTTGATCGACGGGCATCCGAAAAAACCCCTGAGTTTGAGGGGCGTGGAGATCCATGGTCAGCACGCGATCGACTCCCGCGGTCTCGAGCATGTCCGCCACGAGGCGAGCCGTGATGCTAATCCGGGGCCGATCTTTTTTGTCGCTGCGAATGTAGGGGATGTACGGCATGACCGCCGTGATGCGCGCCGCCGAGGCCCCACGTAAAGCATCGATCATGATCAGCATCTCGAAGAGATTGTCGTGGACCGGCGGACACGACGTCTGAACGACGAAGACGTCGGCGCCGCGGACGCTCTCGTCGATCTGAACGAGCATGTTCTCGTTGCTGAAGGTAGCCGAATGGCTCTCGCCGAGAGGGATGTCCAGGTAGTTGCAGATACCCTCGGCAAAGACCTCGTGGCTGCTTCCCGCAAACACCTTCAGCTCTTGATGGGCGAAGGGACCATCACTCATGGAACTTGTCCTATCCTATACCGGTAAAATCGCTGATCCGCTTCCAGAGCTGTTTTTTGCCGGTGTCGTCTTGGCTCGAAAAGAACACGATCTCGTCGGGATCCGCTCCGAGTTCGTCGGCGAGCTCACGCCGCCGCCGATCGCGCTCCTGGGAGCCGAGCTTGTCGACCTTGGTAAAGACCAGAATGGGGTGGAGTCCGAAGTGGGGGATGGCTTCCAGCAGCTGCTGGTCGTCCCGTTCGATTCCGCGTCGCACGTCGAGGATACACACCAGCGCGGCGAGGTTCGAACGCCGCTGGAGATACGTATCGATCATCGGCCCCCAGGTTTGTGATTCCTCGTCGGGGACGTCGGCATATCCGTAACCCGGAAGATCGACGAGGTACATCTCGTCGTTGAGGTTGAAGAAGTTGATGCGGCGCGTGTGGCCGGGCGTCTTGCTGACATCGACCAGATTGTGTCGGTGGACGAGCGTATTGATCAGGCTGGATTTACCGACGTTGCTGCGTCCGGCGAATGCGATTTCCGGCCGATGGGGAGGCGGATACTGGCGAGGATCGTCGGCACTGGTGACGAATTCGGCGAATTTGATCTTCACGATCGACTCCGAGGTGCGATTGAGAATGCGCGTGTGACGTGCTCGTGACCGAGGACCGACGACGGACGCCAAGAGACGACGCCGTCCCTCCCTCTATCCCCCCCAGGGAATATTCAGCCCGAGGGGGCTTCCCATCCACCACGAGAGGCCGAGTACGCCGGCGACGAGGCCCAGGATGGCGAATGGAACAACCCCGGTCTGGAGGATGCTCCACCGAGAATGTTTTCGAGGAAGACCGGCGATCCAGATCCCCGACAACGTCAGGCAGAGCCCGAGCCCGACCCATTCGGTCGGCGAGCCGAGCCCGACGATCGCCTGGAGTCGCCAGTTGACGAGATGAGAGAGCGGCCACGTCAACCACGCAATGGCTACGGCCCGTCCCGACCATCCGAGCGCCTCTCGAAGCGCATCGTCGGGGTCGAGCGACGTCCATCCACGTCGCCCCACACGCTCGACCGAGAGGGCGGCGCCCGTGAGGGCCGCGGTCAACGAGGCCGCCCAGGCGGCACTGTGGACGCTGATCAACATGGTGCCGAGCTGCCAGGTCGAGGGCTCGAGTCGACGCGAGACGAGCACGGCCGCAATCACCCATCCTATCGAACAGACGGCTCCACAGATAGCGGCCACGTGGCGAGACCGTTTCCCCTCGGGAGGGGCGACGAGTCCGGCGAGACAGGCCGAGGCCGCCATGCCGAGACCGGGCGCGAGGCCGTGCATTGCTGGAAGGCCGAGGGACTCGCCGCGCAGTCCAACCGCCCCGGCGACAATACCGACCCATCCGAGTGCCGAGGCTCCTTCGAGGCTGCGTTCGCCCAGCCAGAGAGTTCCGATCGCCAGGAGTACCCCGAGCAAGGCGAGACCAGCGGGAAGTAGCGCAATACTCACGACGTCTCCTCTCGGTCGTCTCGACGTACCGAACTCGTCAGCGCCAGCGCCACGCCCACGACCATCAGCCCCCCTCCCAGGCCCGAGGGCCAGATGGGAGCTGGGCGAGAGACGCGCACGACGAAGGCAGGGACGCGCTCGAGACCGTCGAGCATGAGATCGTGGCGGAAGTCGGGCGCCCGCTCCGATTCGGGCATGCGCTGAAAGACGAGAAACTCCCCGAACTTCTCCGATTGAATGCGTGCGGCGGGGCCGAGTGATTTCAGGTAGTTGTCGATGATGTCGACCAGTTCGTACGAGCGCCCCTCGGGCCGAACCCGGAAGGATTCCCCTGGATGGGCGGTCACCGATATCGTCCGGGGACGTCGGCTCGAGACAATAGCACGCTTCGTGCCCTCGGCGGGACTCAATCCGACGGGGGTCAAGCGGAGATCGTCGGCCCGAATCGAGCGCCCCGGCACGAGTTGCGCCGTCGTCCCTTCGTCGGCGCCGGCCTGTTTCAGTTCGATCGTCGCCTTCAGGGGATCACCCAGCGAGAGCTCGGTCAGCGTGATGCGCCGCGGGAGCATGACCTTCATGGAGCCGCGCCGGTGATGGGTTTGATAGGATTCGGCCGTCTGGCCAGGCGTCAACACGAGTCGTCCCGTCGACATCTCTCCGGTGGCTCCGATCCAGCCGCCGATCGCACACCCCGCCCCGAGGACCAGACACGACAGACCGATCCGCCGCTGGAGAGCACGCCACGGGCCATCCGGGACGAGCTCGAAGGGACCGGATAAGAGATCGCGCTCGGAGCGATGCCGGCTCCAGAGACGCCCCAGAAGAAGGATGGCGCCCGCGCCTGCCAGCGCCCACGCCGCCGAGCGAAGACTCGGATGATGGCGCGTCTCGATCCACCAGTCGAGCGTGTGTTCGCTCCCGACGCTGAAGGGACCGATCGCAAGGATCAGTCCCGAAATCGCGATCATTCCCCCTATCGTGGCGGGGTGCATCGCCGACCGCCAGAGGCGATCGAGCCACGAGCGACTGTCGTCACGCGAGTCGATGATATTATCCTCGTCGAATGATGGGGCCGGCATCCTTTCCAACTGGAGGCCGGCTTGATAAACATCGGATCAGACGTACGGCGTACAAGGTGGGCGACGCACATCGATGAATGAAGGCACTCGCCGCGGAGCTCGCCATCGGACGCGATCGAAGTCCATCCGCTCCGAGTTCGGTCGCTCATTAACAGTCGAGATCGGAGGGTGTCAACGACTGGGGGGAGGTTGTCTCGAACTCCATCCTCTCGGCCCATCGGATCTTGCAGACGAGGTGGCACATGTCGGATGAGAGCGGTTCAAGTCATCATGATCATGCGTCTTTTGCCATCGTCGGGTTGACGGGCAACATCGCGAGCGGGAAATCGACCGTCTCCGAGATGATCGAGACGCTCGGCACACCCGTGCTGGATGCCGACGTGATCGCTCGTGACGTCGTCGAGCCGGGACGGCCAGCGTATCGTGACATCGTCGAGCGATTTGGCAACGACATCACCGACCGCGAGGGACGACTCGATCGCGAAGCCCTGGGCGATATCGTCTTCGACAACGAGGAGGCCCGTGCCGATCTCGACGCGATCACCCACCCTCGCATCGCTCGGCGCATGCGAGAGCGAGCCGATCAACTCCGGGAGGCCGGCCACCACTGGATTCTCTACGATGCGGCGCTCATCGTCGAGAACGACCTCCATCGGGGGCTCGACAGTCTCGTCGTCGTCGCCGCCGAGCGTGAGATCCGACTCGAGCGCCTGATGGAACGCGACGGACTCGAGCGCGACGAGGCCCGGGCCCGCTTCGACTCCCAGATGCCCCAGCGCGACAAAATTCGCGTCGCCGACTACGTCATCGACAACAATGGTTCGCTCGACGAGACGCGACGTCAGGTCGAGCGACTCCACGAGCTCTTCGAGCGCGGCCTCCAGCAGTGTGGGACGACGCAGCGAGACGTGCTCGTCGAGCAGGGATTCGAGCTGCCACCACGAGACGAATATTGATCGCTCCTCACGCGTGTCGAACGTGATGAATGAAGCCATGTCGTTTCGAGCCCGGGAACGCGACGTACTCGTCACGGGATTTCCGGCGTTTCTGCCTCGCATGATGCTCGAGCGGATTCTCGAGCGCGAGCCCGGCAGTCGAGTGAGACTTCTGGTGCCCCCCGACGACGAGTCGCGGGCCCGAGAGATACTGGACGAACTCCGGGTCGACATGAGTCGCCTCGATCTCCTGATCGGCGAAGTCGAGGCCATCGATCTGGGTCTGAGTGGCACGGAATATCTCGATCTGATCGCCGAGGTCACCGACATCTACCACATGGAGAGCGAGTGGTACGTCGGAGCCGACTCGGAGCGACTCCAGGAGGTCAACGTCCGAGGTACCCGGAACATGATCGACACTGCCACCGAGATGCGGTCGCTGGGGCGTTTCAACCACCTCTCGACCGCCTTCGTGGCCGGCGATCGCACCGGCGTCATCATGGAGGACGAGCTCGACGAGGGGCAGGACTTTCGCAATCCCTACGAACAGACAAAATTCGAGGCCGAAGTCGCGCTCCACGATGCCGCCGACGACCTCCCGGTTACCATTTATCGCCCGACCATCGTCGCCGGCGACTCGGAGACCGGCGAAATCGATCGCATGGCCGGACCGTATTCCCTGATTCATGCTATCGTGCAGGCTCCAACGGGAGTCCCGATCTTGATGCCGGGCAAGGGGGATTGTCCCCTCAACATGGTCCCGGCCGATTATGTCTGTGACGCCCTCCACATGCTGAGTCGACAGGATGACACCGAGGGGCAGACGTTTCATCTCTGCGATCCGAACCCTCTGTCGGCGCGCAGCGTCTTCGAGCTGATCGCCGATCGGGCCGGACACGATTCCCCCGTCGGTCGCATGCCATATCAGATCACCAAGTGGATCTTGCAGTTGCCCGTACTCGAACGCCTCACCCGGAGCCCTCGTCAATTTCTGGAGGATTTCAACCAGCTCACGCTCTTCAACGGCATGCATACAACCGAAGCGCTCGGAGGAGACCTTCAGTGCCCGCCGTTTCCCAGCTACGTCGATCAGCTCGTCGATTTCGTGCGTGACTCGAGCATTCGTTTCGACACGGAATCGGGATTCGTCTCGACAGCCTCCGCCTGACGGGCGTCCGTTCGATTCGACACGGGGGCGGTCCAGCGTACAGGATGCCGGGGGAGGCCACGAGAGCGAGTGCATGCGAGGCCCGTCGCGATCCCGACGACATGCGATTGACCTCGCCGCCCTCTTTACTTTTGCGTGTCGACTGATAGGTATGCGATTTCTCCGGCCGTTTGCTCGGCCCTCGCCGAAGCGTCCATCCGCGACGACTCTCAGCACTCAAGCGACCCCTCTACGTTATCATGACCCACGATCTCGCTGATTTGACCGATCGTCCCTCGGGCAATCCCGTCCTCGATCGTCTCGATGGTGTCATCTCTGGGGCAGATGCGGCCGAACAGATCGATGCGATCATCCGACAGCCGGACGCCGAAGACGTCCTTCAGTCGCTTCGGGCACCGACCTTCTATCGGTTGATGAAGCGCGCCGGCTGGGACCAGAGCTACGATCTCCTCCAGTACGCGACGCCCGATCAGATTCAGGTCTTCATCGATTTCGATTGCTGGAAGCGCGATCGTCTGTTGACCGACGAACTCCAGAAATGGCTCAAGGCGCTGGTCTCGGAGTCCGACGATGAGCATTTCAAGCGGGTGTGCCGCGACCTCGACTCCGAAATTCTGGCGATTCTCTTCAAGAGCCACCTTCACGTCGAGATGACCGACGATCAGGAGCGTCCTCCCGACCACCTGGAGGGCGAAGTCGAGGTCACCCCCGATGGCTGGTATGCCATCGTCTATCCCGATGACGAGGACAAGGCGACGCTCATCCGCATGCTGCTCGATCGCCTCTATCATGTCGACCGCGTCCTCGCCTGGACGCTCTTGGAGGCGGTTCGCTGGGAACTGATGTCGGAGATGGAGGAAAATGCCTATCAATGGCGCAACACGCGGCTCGAGGAGTACGGCTTTGTCGGCCGCGACGAGGCGATGGAGATCTACCAGTACGTCGAGCCCGTCGAGTACCGTGAGACGCTCGAGCAGGACGGGAGCGAGGTCGACGCCCGGGTCGAACCCCCGCAGCGTCTCGATGTTCCGCAAGTTTTTCAGCAGGAATTCGACGACGAGTTCTTTATCTTCCGAGCCGTCGAGCCGCTCGCCGACGAGGAGGAGGTCAAACGCATTTTGTTTCAGATACGCGCCGTCCTCAATCGAGCGGTCATCGCCGACGGGATCGAACCGGGCGAGATCGAGGCGGGCCGGGAGGTCGTCCGGCGCACGCTGGGCTACATGAGTCTGGGGCTTCAGTTTTTGAGTCGAGACGACCTGGAGCGAGCGCAAGATTACGTGCTCGACGTCCCGCTCAAACAGATCTTTCGCGTGGGCTTTTCGCTGACGAGCAAGCTCCAGCACAAGGTGCAGTCGCTGAAAGATCGACCGACTCTGGGGCTGCTCGAAGAGGACAACCTCTCGCTGCTCGACGGCGACGATCGCGCCCTCGTCGAGTCGTTGCTCCGGCGACGCCCCACCTACGCCGAGGGAAGTCACGACTACGACATCTTCAAAGAGCAGGAGCAGCTCGACTCGGCCGCCTTTCGGGTGGGAATGATCGCGTTCAAACAGGTGTGGCTCTTCGGACTCGAAGATCGCTCGGTCTCAGAGGTCGGATCGCTGCTCTTCGGCGACGATACGCTCAATTCTCCAGAGACCGTCACCTTCGACATGCTCTTTGCGACGCGGGTGGTCCACTACCTGATCTCGGACGAGGACGACCCGGCGCTCACTCCCCTCGAGCCGTCGACGCTCGAGACCCTGCCCGAGTTGATGCGTGACGCTCCGTGGGAAGATGACGTCGCCGGGTACTTCGAGGATCTTCTCGATCCGATCGTCGAGGCCTCGTCGGCGGCGACCGACAAACTCGCCGTGCGATGGCTCCGCCAGACACTCGATCGCCTCGATGACGAGTTCGGGCGCATCTCCGAACTCGATCGCCCCGAGGTCTTCGAATCGGTCCTCCTGCTCGCCGATACCTGAGAGTCCCTTCAGGCTCCTCGAGCTCGATGCTGGCGACGACCTCGAGGAGGTATGGATATATAATTGCCCCTCCTTGGTCATGCCAGACGCTCCCCGCCCGGTCATAGGCTAAACGAGGGATGCAAAAACAATCGCATGAGGATGGAACCGTCGTAGACATGAGTCGGCGAGTCGCCCACTTCCGGGGGACGTGCAGGAACGCTTCAGGGAGGCATCGAGGGGACGCGAGGTGCGTTCGATGCCTGGAGCGCCGTGGTACGTCCTCGACGTGAGAAGCTTGCTGGCACGTCGCGTCAGCGACTCCTTGTGAAAAGGCGCGAGGCAACCACGAGGGAGAACATGTTTACACGCGATCGCCCTCCGAGGGACGCGTCCAGCCTCGACGAGGCGATATGCACGATCCGGTTGCGTGAGGTGAACCTTCCGGGAGCGGGACGCCCGGGGGACGGTTCAGTTGTCCTGCCTCTGGATGACGCAGCTCGGGGTCATGTCACAGTCGCTGGCACATAGGTCGATCGGGAACTCCACTCGGTTCGATTCGACCTCGGTCTCTGAGAGTGTCTCTCCACGGAGCCAGAGCTTGGCGTTGATTGTGACCGTCGTGCGCTGGGCTCGATCGTTGTATTCGCTCAGGCCAGTTCGACTGAGGACCAATTGCTCGTGGAGTTGCTTCAGCGCCTGAATCTCCTCTTGGCGAATCATCTCGAAGTCGAGAGCCAGCGCATCTCCCCCACTTTGCATCGTACCGGCGATCTGGACGTCTTTGTCGATTTTGGTCTCGCCGCCTCCCGTTCCCGATACGTTCGGAAAGCGCAACACGATCTTTTTCAGCTGCACGGCGTTGGTGTCGAGCCGGAGTCCTTCGAATCCACCGCCTCCTCCCCCTCCCCCTCCGCCTCCCCCCTCGGCCCCGACATTCGTGCTGTCTTCGAGGTTGTTGAGAACGTTGAGCACCGTAAAGAAGGAGGCGTGGCGATACTGGGCGTCAATATACGCCTGACGGGAGTTCGAGCAGATATCGGTCTCGTCGAGAGCGGAGAAGGGGGGACCGAGTTGCCCCCTGTTGTCGAGCTCGTCGATATTGATCGTCGCCTGTGAGAGAAAGCTTTCCGCCGAGGTGGGATCGATATCCGTATCACACGAGATGGTGGGACGAGTGCGCGCCTCCGTCCCGCCTCCCTCTGCCGGGCACTCGACTTCTTCGTTGGTGATCTGGCCCTGAAACTGAACGATGCCGCGAAGCGAAAGGGAGGCATCCTGTTCGACACACCCCATGGCGCCCGTGACGAGGAGCCCGAGTCCCAACAGTGCGATCGTCGAGATTTGACGCGTCATATTGCGATCCTTACCTGCGTGCTTCGTGTACTCGCTTCGTAACAACCGTGACGTGATCATCGGTGCACAGGGGTCTGCTCGTCTGACCGGCGAGGCGTTGCCCGAGAGAGACCATACCCTCTCAGACGCGTGTTACTGAGTCGTTTGTCCCTCTCCTCCCCCTCTGCCCTCTCCGCTCCCTGTCTCGCCAGAGGAGGGCGAGGAGCCGAGAGACGAACCTTGTCCCACGACGTCTCCGGCCGAGACGCCTCCGAGGGCTTCGGCCCGATTGACGACTCGAGGCGTGATGAAGATCAGCAGCTCCGAGCGTCGCTCGGTCCGTCCGGTTTGCTTAAAGAGCGAACCGAGAATGGGGATTTGATGGAGAATGGGAATACCCGTGACGCTCGACCCGGAGTTTCGCGTGTAAATCCCTCCGATAACCGTCGTCTCCCCGTCGCCGACGAGCAATTCGGTCTCGGCCGATTTCCGGATGATCGTCGGGTCGCCGCGAGCCCCCGTGTTCTGGAAGTCCGGCTCGTTTTTGGTCGCCGTGATTTCCATCTGAACGTTGCCATCGGGCGTGACCTGCGGGGTAACCGTCAGCTCCAGCGTGGCATCGACGAAGACCGTCTGAACGCCGGCGGCGCTGACGACGCTGATGGGAATGCTCGTCCCCTGGGAGATGGTGGCTTCTCGGTTGTCGAGCGTCAGGACCTTGGGGGCACTGACAATTTTGGCATGCCCCGATTCTTCGGCGGCCGAGAGTCGAAGGTTGAGATTCACGTTCCCGCTGATACTGCCCATGGTGAGTCCCAGCGCTCCCCCGGCACCAGTCCCGGCGGCCGCCGGCAGATTGACGGCGAAGTTCGGGCTCTCGGAGGTGCCGCCCGTGGGGGTCTGGCCGTCGGTCGCTCCTCCGCCGACGCCCAGCACGTTGGGGAAGGCTAGTCCCGTCGGGTTCCCGTTGCCCTGGGACATCGTGAAGTCACCTCCCCACTGGACACCAAATTCCTGTGAGAAGGTGTCGTTGGTCTCGACGATGCGTGCTTCGATCAGCACCTGGGGAACCTGAGTGTCGAGAGCGCCAACTAGTTCGCGCACGGATCGGATGTTTTCGGGGAGGTCCTTGATGATCAGCGTATTCGTTCGATCGTCGACCGAAACACTTCCACGTGGACTCAACAGCCGCTGGACCTGTTCGACCATCGAATCGGCACTGGCGTAGCTGATGGGCATCAGGAAGACCTCCAGCGGCCGGAGTTTTTGCTGGCGCTGTCGTGCCTTTTGACGGGCCTTTTGCTCTTTGAGGAGCTGGTCTTGGGTCGCCACGCGAATGACATCGCCCCGCATCTCGAAGCCGAGCTTCAGCGACTGCAACACGATCAGGAAGGCCTGATCGAGGGGCACACTGCGGAGGCGGAGCGTGATCGTACCCTGGACTGCGTCGCCCGCGATGATGTTGACGCCGCCCTGTTTGGCGAAGAGACGAAGAACGTTTTGGATGTCCGCATCTCGGAAGTCCATAGTGACTTCCGTACGAGCCATCCCCGGGACCCGATCGATTTTCGACGGATCGGTGACCGTTCGGGGGGATGTGGTATCGCTCGGCGGCGCCGAGGGGACGGGCCCACTCCGATCCGGCGCTCGAGGTTTCGAACCCGAAGAGCGGTCGGATGCCTGCTCGGCGGGACGGTCGTCTCGGCCATCAGCCTGTGGAGGGGGAGACGAGGAGGCAGTCGAGTTGCCCTGCGAACGTGAAGCCGACGCTTCAGACGCTTGCTGGGAAGCCTGCGGGGCGAATTCCCAGACGAGCTTGTCTCCGTCTTGGCTGATCTGCTCCCGAGCTTGGGAAGCTAGCTCAGCTTCCATGCGCACCTGATCGTCCGATTCGGAGTGACTCGAGACAAACTGGACAGCCCCGCTCTCTCCGTTGGCCGTGATCTTCTGATCGAGATAGTCCGGAAGTTCGACATTGTTCAACAGCATGACTGCGCGACTCTCCTTGCGCGGTTGCCGCTTGTATTGTCCCGGACGTTCGAGTTCGACAATGATGCGAGACTCGCCATCTTGGGTCTCGAGGCGAATGTCCTGAATCGTGTTGGTCTCGTCGCGCTGCATCGGAACGGCTCGAGCCGTCGGTCCGTCGTCCGGCTGAGATTCTGAGGATGGTTGCTCGAGATCGGCGAGCTTGTCCTTCTTCTGGCGAAGTTGTTGACGCACGTCTTCGAGGCGCTTTTGAGTCGTCTCGTGTTTTTCCTGCAGATCGGCGAGCTTGTCTCGGCGCTGTTGTCGTTTGCGCTGGAGCTTGCGCTCGAGCGTCTCGATCTTGTCAGACGCCTGGCGCTTGGCCCGACCCGACTGCTTCTCGCGCTCGTCTTTGAGCGTCTGGACGCGCGTCTCGAGGCTTGCGACTTCACTCTCGCGTTCGTCGAGCTTTTCGCGATAGGTCTCGAGTTTGGAGCGGGTCTCTTCGACACGTTGGCGCATCTCGTCGAGCGTCTCTTCTTGGGCGCGTATCTTGGATTCACGCTTCTCGCGGCGTTTTTGAAGTTGCTCGCGTTTGCGCTGGAGTTTGCGCTCGAGCGTCTCGATTTTGTCGGCGGCTCGGCGCTTGGCCTCTCCGGAGCGTCTCTCTTGCTCGTTCTGGAGTTGTTGGACGCGCGTCTCGAGGCTCGCGACTTCACTCTC
>JAQCND010000600.1 GCA_028274765.1 Bradymonadaceae bacterium | reverse complement strand
CCAGCCGGCTCGTATCCGCGATCCTCCCAAAAGGGAGTTGCTCGGCGACGTGCCAGCAAGGATGCTGGCGCTCCGAACCCGTCTCAAGTCGATTCGGGAGGCTTGGCTCCGGAGCGCCGGCTTCCAGCCGGCTCGTATCCGCGATCGTTTCATCCTTATGCGATCGTCCTGAGATCATGGACGAAACGGGAAACAGTCCGAATATTTGGGATGGATTGCTGTCGATGTTCGCGAAATGGCATCTCGGGCTATCATTCGGGAGGACTATCATGAGCTATGACGTCTTCGACGATACGGTGGCACTCGTAACGGGCGGAAGTGCCGGCATTGGTCGATCGACCGCACTCGCATTCGCCGAGCAGGGAGCCGATGTCATCGTGGCCGATGTCGACGATGAGCAGGGTGAGCAGACGATCGCCGAGGTTCGCGACCGAGGCGCCGACGGAGCTTACATTCGAACCGACGTCGCCTCGATTGAAGAGGTCGACACCCTGTTCGAGACGATTGATTCCGACTGGTCGGGGATCGACTACGCCTTCAACAACGCCGGCATCGAGGGAGAACAGGCTCCGACGGGAGAGTGCTCGCTCGACAACTGGAGACGCGTGCTCGATACCAATCTCGATGGAGTGTTTCACTGTCTCAAACGAGAGATCGAGATGATGACCGAACGAGACGACGGGGCTATCGTCAACATGTCGTCCGTGTCCGGACTCAGTGGATTTCCCGGACTCCCGGCGTACGTCGCCTCCAAACACGGCGTCGTCGGGCTCACGAAGGCGGCGGCCCTCGAGTACGCCGAGAGTGGGATTCGCATCAATGCGGTCTGTCCCGGTATCGTCGACACCGACATGATCGGACGAGTGACGGGAGGCGATCCCGACGCCGAACGGCAATACGTCTCGATGGAACCCGTCGGGTGCATGGGCGACCCCGGAGAGATCGCCGATGCCGTCCTGTGGCTTTGTTCGGACAAAGCCTCGTTCGTTCAGGGTGAAGCGCTGGCCGTCGACGGCGGGTTCATGGCACGTTGAAACGCAAAGTCGGGGGTGGTAGAGTCCGATCGAGCATATTTTTCGCGTTTCGTCCCCTCACTCCCCCACAATTCGATGACCTCGGACGTATTTACGGCTCATTTCGACTCGATCGATCTCGACGACGTGCCTCGGGTGGGCGGCAAAAACGCCTCACTCGGCGAGATGTACCAGCGTCTCGTGCCTCGCGGCGTACGGGTCCCACCGGGATTTGCCACGACCGCTGAAGCGTATCGGCAATTTTTAGAGGCCAACGACCTCAACCGTCACATCGAAGAAACACTGGCAGATCTGGAGGCGGGCGACGTCACCGACTTGCGGCAGCGAGGGAGTGAGATTCGCGAGACCATTTTGGCGTCCGAATTTCCCGAGCCGGTCGCCGAAGCCATCGTCGAGGCCTATCGACAGCTCCGCGACGAACGCGGGCCCGAGCTCGACGTTGCCGTCCGGAGCAGCGCCACCGCCGAAGACCTCCCCGACGCCAGCTTCGCTGGCCAGCAAGAGACGTTCCTCAACATTCGAGGCGAGGACGAACTGCTCGAGGCCTGTCGCAAGTGCTTCGCGTCGTTGTTCACCGATCGGGCCATCTCCTATCGAGCCGAGCGCGATTTCTCGGCCGACGAGATCGCCCTCTCGGTCGGCGTCCAGGAGATGGTCCGGGCCGACGTCGGCACGGCCGGTGTGGCCTTCTCGATCGACACCGAGACGGGTTTCGACAACGCCGTCCTCATCAATGCCTCCTGGGGGCTGGGCGAGGCGGTCGTCAAAGGAGCTGTCAATCCCGACGAGTACTACGTCTTCAAACCGACGCTTCGCGAGGGACATCGGCCCATCATCAGCAAAAATCTCGGGGCCAAAAAGACCAAGACCATTCTCTCCAACGGAGAGGGCGAAACGACGACTCGCACCGTCGACGTCTCCGAGGAGGATCGCGATCGATACGCCCTCGACGACGATGATATTCTTCAGCTCGCCGAGTGGGTCTGTGACATCGAAGACCACTACTCGGATCGCCACGATCGTCCGATGCCGATGGACATCGAGTGGGCGCTCGACGGCGAGACGGGCGAACTGTTCATCCTGCAGGCGCGCCCGGAGACGGTTCAATCCCAGCGGCGCCGCGACGTCCTCCGCCAGTACAAACTCGTCGAGGAGGGTGATAGTCTCGTCGAGGGTCGGAGTGTCGGCGATCTCATCGATGCGGGCGACGTCCAGGTGACGAAGTCGGTCGACGAATCGATCGAGACGTTCGAAGACGGAAACGTTTTGGTGACCGAGACGACCGATCCGGATTGGGAGCCGATCATGAAACGGGCCTCCGCGATCGTCACCGACCGCGGCGGGCGCACTTCGCACGCCGCCATCGTCAGCCGCGAGCTGGGTGTGCCGGCCATCGTGGGCGCGAATGATGCGACCAAACGCCTCGAGGATGGCCAATCCGTGACCGTCTCCTGTGCCGAAGGTGAGATCGGCTATGTCTACGACGGCGAGCTGGAGTACGACGTCCACGAGGTCGAGCTGACGGGGCTGGAGCGTCCCGACACCGAGATCATGATGAACATCGCCGACCCGAGTCGGGCGTTCCGACAGTCGATGATTCCCAACGACGGCGTGGGGCTCGCCCGTGAGGAGTTCATCGTCAACAACTACATCGGCATTCATCCGATGGCCCTCCTAGAGCCGGAGCGACTCGACGACGAGACGCGCCGCGAACTCGAGGAGCGCACTCGGGGTTGTGACGACAAGGCCCAGTATTTTGTCGATCGCCTCGCCCAGGGAGTCGCCACCATCGGGGCTGCCTTCTACCCCGAGGACGTCATCGTTCGGATGAGCGACTTCAAGTCCAATGAATACGCCTCGCTGCTGGGCGGCGAAGTCTTCGAGCCCGACGAGGAAAATCCGATGATCGGGTTCCGGGGGGCCTCGCGATACTACCACGACGAATACCGAGAGGCGTTCAAGCTCGAGTGTCAGGCCATCAAACGCGTCCGCGACGAGATGGGGCTGACCAACATCAAGACCATGATCCCGTTCTGCCGGACCCCCGAAGAGGGGAAACGTGTCCAGGAAGTCATGGCCGAGGAGGGACTGGAACGCGGCCGCAACGATCTCGAGATCTACGTCATGGCCGAGATCCCCAGCAACATCGTCCTCGCCGAGGAGTTCGCCGAGATCTTCGACGGGTTTTCGATTGGCTCCAACGATTTGACTCAGTTTACGCTCGGCGTCGATCGGGACTCCGACAAGCTCGTTCACCTGTTCGACGAGCGTCACGAAGCCGTCAAAGAGATGATTCGCATGGTTATCGATCGGGCCCACGCATGCAACTGCAAGGTGGGTATCTGTGGTCAGGCCCCGAGCGACTACCCCGAATTTGCCGAGTTTCTCGTCGAGGCCGGCATCGACAGCATCTCGCTGACGCCCGACAGCGTGTTGAAAACGACGCTGAATCTGGCCGAAGACGAGTGATTCGCCATACCTCGCCGTTCGCCCCATCAGCCTCCCCGACATCGGGGAGGCTTTTTGTTTTTGGCGCTCTCATTGAGAGCTTTCCTTCCACTCGTGTTCGTTTGGGCGTACTGCCGCCCCTTTGGAGCTCGGAGCAAGGGGAGGGACACGCCCCGATCTCCGGGCTCGCGCCCGGAGCTGGGGGCTGCCGCCTTTATATTGGCTCGCCAGTGCCCCTCGGGAGCTCGGAAGATGGTCGCTTCATCGGAGAGAATATGCCGAAGCGCATACGCATGGCGCTCCTCCTCCGCGTCGACGAGTTGATATGAGTAGAGGTGTCTCATAGATCGTATCGAGTACGCCGCTCCGGTATGGTATCTTTTGGAACGAGGAGCTTTGCGATGGCCGAAACAGACTGGACGACGTATCACCTCGAGGAGCGCGTCGTGATCGTGACGGGTGCGTCTTCCGGGATCGGTCGGGCCATCGCCGAATCGGCCGCCGAGGAGGGCGCCCGCGTGGCGCTTGCAGCCCGACGCGTCGAACAACTCGAGGAGGTCGCTCAATCGTGTCGACAACGGGGCGGCGAGGCCCTCGTCGTGCCGACCGACGTCAGCGAGGAATCGGACTGTGAAGCCCTCGTCGAAGAGACCGTCGAGGCCTTCGGTGGCATCGACGTCCTCGTCAACAACGCCGGTTTGACGATGCGCGCGCCCTTCGAGGAGATCGAGGACCTCGAGATCTTCGAGAAGATCATGCGCGTCAACTATCTCGGCGCCGTCTACTGCACGCACTACGCGCTTTCCCACCTCAAACTTCGAGAGGGCTTGATCGTCGGCATCTCGTCGCTGACGGGCAAAGCGGGCGTCCCCACCCGAACGGCCTATGCGGCGAGTAAACACGCCATGCAGGGATTTTTCGATTCGCTCCGGGTCGAACTCCGGGACTCGGGCACCGACGTGCTCGTCATCTCACCGGGGTATGTCGAGACGCCCATTCGCGAGAAGGCCCTCGGCCCCGATGCCGAACCGCGCGGCGAGTCCCCCGAAGAACGCGACCTCGACGCCATGTCGCTCGAGGCATGCACCGAACGCATCATGGACGCCATTCACGGGCGGGAGCGCGAGGTCATCATGACCCTCAAGGGTAA
>JAQCND010000585.1 GCA_028274765.1 Bradymonadaceae bacterium | reverse complement strand
GCAGCCTACCGATCCGACGAACGGTACACCTCTTTGACAGCCGCCTCGTAGAGATCGGTCAATTGTTCGGAGAGGGCCTCGTTGTACCATGCCAACTCGCGGAGGGCGCCTTCGAGTGCGGCGATGTAAGCCTCGAAGATGTCGCCGTGGCGCTCCAGTTCGATGTCGTAGGTCGCCGTGATCATCCTCCGTTTGTTCCCCGTCCATTCGGCGGCGGTCGGGAGGCGGGCTTCGAGTTGCTGTCGTTTGTCGGTGGCTCGCGTGTGGAAAGCGTCGATGAAGACTCCGTCGTTGGAGCCGCAGTTGCGGAGCTGGAGTTTCAGCGTGCGGTCACCGACGGCATCCTCTCGGTTGCGCTCCAGTCGGTGAACCCACCCGATGCGGGCGTCGCCGACGTCGTCGATCCGGTCGGGGATGGGCGCCAGGTCGTCGGTCCTCCGCCACCAGCCGTGCGCGAAGACGTGCCCCCAGTCCCCGCTGCGTGTGCGGAGATGCCAGTCGTCGAGCGAGTCGCCCGTCTCCTCGAGTGACTGCCGGAGGCGCTCCGGCCATTCGTCGATGAAACGCTGCCAGTGCTCGTCGAACGTCTCGGAGACGTCCCGGATGGCGTCGTAGTGTTCGAGATACAGGCCAATCTTCTCGTCTTCGTTTTGCTGGCGCTCGCTCATACCCGTGATCTCCCGAATGTCGTCTCTCAGTTCGCGGATTTGAGTCACGGTCCGCTGGGGAAAGCGCGGGCCGTGGTCGACCAAAAATGTATCCAGAAACGTCTCCGTCAGATCGGACCAGGTCCAGTTGGCGAAATGCTCCGATCGCGCCGGCGACTCGTCGGCGGGATGGAGGTACAGATACTCCCCGTCGGCGACGTATGTCTCCTCGGGACGACCGTCCAGCCGGGACGCCTCGTGGTAGAACTCGGTCTGCGAGAGCCCCTCGCCGTCGAGATTGTTTTCGCCCGCCGAGAACTTGAGTTCCACCAGCAGAAACCACTCGCCGGGGATCTGAACGACGAGATCGACCTCCCCGTATCGGTCGCTCTTGGCCTCGTCGCCGTATGCCACCCGTACCTGTTCGGCGACCTCGACGTTCGAGACGTCGTGGAGGGGTTCGTCGAGCGCACACTCGTCGGGGAGGCTGGCGAGGAACGCCTCGAGACATGCCTTCCCCATGCCGTGTGGAGCGTCGGGGTCGAGCAGGTACCCGAGGAGCCGATTCACATAAACCTCGGCTTTCTTCTGTGCCCCCAGCGAATACTCCACCACTTGTATCGTCGACAGCGGCTCGTCGGGCACATCCGTGATTGCCTCCCACCTCCGACGTAGGTCGTCGAGCTTCCGGTCCAGATCGGCGCGGTCCGTCATGCGTTCACCCACTCGATTGCAGCGTCGAGGTTGTTGAGCGACTTCGATATGTTCGTATCATCCCGTGACTTCGGCTCCCTGATGGGGCGACATATACACGTTCGCCCCGACGAGTGTCGAGCGCTCTCACACGGATGACGAGGGCGAGACCGGGTCCCTCGGCTTCGAACTACGTTCGGTCCAGGCGGAGGTCGACGAGGAGGTCGCTGAGGCGGTGTCGTGTCTCGTCGGCGACGGCGTCGGGGAGGTGGGTCTCCTCGTGGGCGGTCTCGAGTCGTTGTCGCCAGGTGTCGAAGGTCTCGCGTTGTCCAAACTCCGTGTCGGGGGCCTCCATGTGTTCGCGTCCCTGTCGCTTGGTGGCGGCGAGTTCGGCGAGTTCGGGGCAATCGAATCGGTCGGCGAGTTCGGGGAGATTGGCCTGGACGCGGCCGTTTTGCATCAGGTGGATGCCGCTCAGGAGGGCGCGGTAGGCGTACAGCAGGGGCTTGAGTTCGCCCGACCGGTCGTAGGCCTCCCATCGGCTGTCGGCGAAGCCCCGGTAGTGGTGGGCGTGGTGGCGGGTGAGACAGTCCTCGGCAAGTTTGCGAAGGGTCGAGTGTGTCTCGCCGGTGTGGGCAACCAGCGGCGAGAAGATCTGCTCCAGCACGACGCCGTTGCGGCCGAGTAGCATCTCGACGCACTTTTCGAGCTCGTGCAGGACGATGTCGACCTCGAGGCCGTCCCGGTACGTGGTGCGATCGAGGGTGTCCGTCGTCTCCTCCAGGGCGAGTACGTCCTCGGTGGGGGGCAGGAAGGCGCCTCGAACGTCGACATCCGAGTTCTCCGAGGGGAATCCGTACAGGTGAGCGCCGCTGACCGCGGCGAAGACGATCTCGCGGTCGATGGCGTCGAGTTCGGCCTCGATAATCGATGCGTGCGGGACGTCGGTCATCGGTCATCCTCCGTGTGTGGCTCGATGGGAGGGGAGTCGGGCTCGTGTGTTTCGAGGGTATCGATACCTCGATGGGCATCTACGATCAAAAGAGCGGCTCCAAGGTCCCCGGACCGATGGTAGTTAAATAAACAATCGAGTGACGTCAGTTGTCGCCTCGCTCCTCCCCAAAAGGAGTCGCTCGGCGACTTGCCAGCAGGGATGCTCATTTCACAGAAATATAA
>JAQCND010000583.1 GCA_028274765.1 Bradymonadaceae bacterium | reverse complement strand
GCTTCCGAGCTCGACGATGCCACTCAGCGTCAGCTCGCCAAGGGAGAGCGACTCGTCGAACTGCTCAAGCAGGACCAGTACGAGCCGCTCGCCGTCGGCCAGCAGGTCCTCGCGATCTTCGCCGCCAACGAGGGGTACCTTCGCGACCTCGAGGTCGACGAAGTTCGTGACTTCGAGCAGGAGATCTACGAGTTCGTCGACAGCAGCGAGGGGCCTGAATTCTGGGACGAGATCGCCTCGGACGACGACTTCGGCGAGGATGCCGGCACGCCGGAGCAATCCGAAACGACCGCGAAGGCGCTCGAGCTCCTCGACGAATGCGTCGAAAACTTCAAAGCCCAGCGTCACCAAGGGGTGGCCGAAGACGCGGCCGCCGAATGATGGCTCGACACGCCCCGTCCCGACGCCAGCTCCTCCGGGCCGGGGCGCCGCGCGAGCATTCGCAGTCCATGTTTTGCCACGCATCGACGGGCCGAGATGAGCAATCTCAAGGACATTCGAAATCGAATCGATTCGGTTGAGAACACCAAACAAATCACGCAGGCGATGAAGATGGTCGCGACGGCCAAGCTTCAGCGGGCCGAGGAGCGGGTCGAGGAGGCTCGCCCCTACGCTCAGCAGCTCCGTCGCGTCATCGCGAGCCTCGTCGAGCGCGTCGACGAGGACCTCCACCCCCTTCTGGAGCAGCGCGAACTGCGGAGCGACGTCCTCGTCGTCGTCGTCTCCACGAACCGAGGGCTGTGTGGAAGCTTCAACGCCAATCTCTTCCGCGACATCCGCGACTTCATCGCAACGCTGTCGGTCGCCGGGGAAGATGTCGATGTCGCCACCATCGGCGACAAAGCCGACATTCACTACGGCCGCCAGCAACAGGACATCGTCCAGCACTACGACGACGTCATCGGAAACGTCTCCTACGACAAAGCGCGCGAGATCGCCAGCGACGCGCGAGAGGCGTTTCTCGACGAGACTTACGATGCCGTCTACATCGCCTACAACGAGTTCATTTCGGCGATTCAGTACGAGCAGGTCATCGAGCCCCTGTTGCCGCTCTCGATCGAAGATCTGCTGACGGCAGTGCTTGGCGAAGAGCGCGACGAAGCTCCTTCGATCGAGGAGGTTCGAGAAGAAGAGGATATTCCGGAATATCTGTACGAACCCGACGAGGAATCACTGCTCGAGTACGCGCTTCCTCGTCATCTGGAGACACACGTCTTGCAGGCGCTGCTCGAGTCAGCGGCCGCCGAACAGGGGGCTCGGATGACAGCCATGGACAATGCGACCGAGAACGCCGAGGACATGATCGAAGAACTGACACTGGAGTACAACCGTGCGCGCCAGGCGGCGATCACCACCGAGATCATGGAGATCGTCAGCGGCGCCGAAGCGATGAAAGACTAAGCCAAGGAGTGACGACATGACCGCGGATCCGACAGCGATGGAATCGGTGACCGAGCCCAAAGGCGAGGATGAAGCGAGCTTTGGAGAAATCCAGCAAGTCATGGGGCCGGTCGTCGACGTAGCCTTCGACCCCGACGACGTCCCCGACATCGAGACGGCCCTGAAAGTCACCAATCCCAATATCTCGGACGAGAAGTGGAATCTCGTCCTCGAGGTCGCCCACCATCTCGGCGAAGGCGTCGTCAAGACAATCGCCATGGATACGACCGACGGGTTGGTGCGAGGCCAAGAGGTGATGAACACCGAGGCGCCGATCACGATGCCGGTCGGCGAGAAAGTCCTCGGCCGGATCTTCAACGTGACCGGCGATCCGGTCGACGAGATTCAGGTCTTCCACCTCAGCGGAGACGACGAAGACGACATCGTGCGCGGCGTCCTCGAGGAAGAGACTGATACGCTCTACCGCATCGGCCACCGGCCGGACCCCGACGACGTCCATCACCGCGAGATCAAAGAGATCTCGAAGAACAAAGTCAAGGAGGTCGAGGAGATCGAGGCCGAAGAACGCTGGCCCATCCACCGCGATCCGCCCGAATTCGACGAGCAGGAGACGGCGACCGAGGCCTTCGAGACGGGCATCAAGGTCATCGACCTGCTGGCCCCTTACGCTCGAGGCGGCAAGACCGGCCTCTTCGGCGGCGCCGGCGTCGGTAAGACGGTGTTGTTGATGGAGCTGATCAACAACGTCGGCAAGGGACACGGCGGTCGATCGGTCTTCTGCGGGGTCGGGGAGCGAACTCGAGAGGGCAACGACCTCTACTTCGAGATGATGGAGGCCGGCGTCCTCGGCCGCGACGGCGACTGGGAAGACTCCCAGGCGGCGCTGGTCTACGGACAGATGAACGAGCCACCCGGTGCACGCATGCGTGTCGGACTCTCCGGGCTGACGATCGCGGAGTACTTCCGCGAGGTCGAAAACGAGGACGTCCTCGTCTTCATCGACAATATCTTCCGCTTCGTCCAGGCGGGCTCCGAGGTCTCGGCGCTGCTCGGGCGCATTCCCAGCGCCGTCGGGTATCAGCCGACGCTAGGCACCGAGATGGGCCAGCTCCAGGAGCGTATCACGACAACCCAAAATGGCTCGATCACCTCGGTTCAGGCCATTTACGTCCCGGCCGACGACCTGACGGACCCGGCGCCGGCGACGACGTTCGCCCACCTGGACGCGACCACGACGCTATCGCGACAGCGCGCCCAGAAGGCGCTGTTTCCGGCGGTCGACCCGCTGGACTCCACCAGCAGCATTCTCTCTCCGGAAATTGTCGGAGAGGAGCACTACGAAGTGGCGCAGGAGGTCAAAGAGGTCCTCCAGCGCTACGAGGAGCTCCAGGATATCATCGCCATTCTCGGCATGGACGAGCTGACGCCTGAAGACAAGTTGATCGTCGACCGGGCGCGCAAAATTCAGCGCTTCCTCACTCAGCCCTTCCACGTCGCCGAACAGTTCACCGGCGTTCCCGGCACGTACGTCGATCTCGACGACACGATCGCCGGCTTCAAGGCGCTGATCAACGGCGAGGTCGACGATCTCCCGGAGCAGGCCTTCTACATGCAGGGCACGATCGAAGAGGTCAAAGAAGAGGCCGAGAAGATGGAAGAAGAGGTCTGAGCCTCTTTCAGGGGCGTCGCCTCGCATCGCGGGGAAATGCCCCTCGCCTTCGACTCGACGAGAGGCGGAATCGAGCCGGCTGCACCTCGCACTCGATTCCCTTTCGCCTCCGTGACATTCATGTTAGGTATACGTGATGGAAGACAAGAGACTGGAACTGGAAGTCGTTACCCCCGAACGGGCCGTCCTGACCCAAGAAGTCGACGAGATCATCCTTCCCGGCGAAGAGGGTGAAATAGGAGTTCGTCCCGGACACGTCCCGCTGTTGACGTCGCTCGGGATCGGCCCGATGGTCGTCCGCGACGGAAACGACGAACGGAAGTTTTCGCTCGTCCGTGGATTCGCGGAAATCCTCTCCGACCGCGTGCGAGTGCTCGCTCAGGGGTGCAAGGGAATCGACGAGATCGATATCGAACAGGCTAAGGCAGCGCTCGCCGAAGCCGAGGAAGGAATGCGCGAGATGAAGGAGGCTTCGTCCGACGAAGCCGACGAAGAAATCGCCGACAAGTATCGGGAATCGCTCAGAAAAGCTCGGACTGAACTGATGTTGTCTGGTGAAACCGATGAAATGGATGAGTAACGAGATGAATGCCGATGATGGATGATTGTGTGTAAGTGTGTAATACCTCTTTGCGAGGGGCGGCCGGTGGGCCGCCCCTTTTACATTCGATTCAACCGATAGCCGACTGTATTTGTTCCATCGTGGAGGATTTGAACATGGAGTTGTCCCACAATCTCCTGGATCACCCGTTTTATCAGGCCTGGAATCGCGGTGAGATCACGCGCGATCAGCTCGCCCAATACGGCGCGGCTTATCAGACGTTTATGGACGCCGTGCCCGCTCTCTGGGCAAACGTCGTCGAGGGTCTGAACATCGACGAACAGCCGGAAGACGCCGAGACGGCCGACGCCATTCTCAAAGAAGAATCCGAGCACGCCGAACTCTGGGAGGAGTGGCGCGTGGAGCTCCCCGACGTCGAGAACAATCCCCGTCTGGAGCAACTCCTCGACGGGCTGGCGGAAATGTCGGCCTCGGAGCTGGCCGGTGCCATGCACGCCTACGAGATCCAGCAGCCCGACGTCGCCGAAACCAAGCGACGCGGTTTGCTCGATCACTACGACTGGTCCGAGGACAACGTCGAGTTCTTCGACGAGCACATCGACGAAGAGGAGCACCTAGCCTTCGGTCGTAAAGTCTACCAGCAATACGCCGACGCCGAGGCCTTCGAGCGGGGCTTCGAGCGGGGCGCCAAGCTCGTCTACCACTCTCTGGACGCCTTCATCTGATCGGGCGCGTCTCCAGACCGCTTGCAGGCCCCCGGCTCGTTGCATGGTACTCCGTGTCCGGGGGCCGTTTGATTGTGTCCCTTCGTCTCTATCGACGTCCTTTCTCTATCGCTCCCTCCCACTCGAAGCTCGCCGGCGTTTTCGACGATGGCCGTCGACAGAGCGATCGCCTTAGACGTATAGACGACACGACGAGCCGCTCCCCTCCGGGGACATTGCCCCGCCCGACTAAGAGTCCGTGTCAACACGTCGATACTGGACTCGGAGCACCGGCGGCCCGCCGGCTTGGTTCGAAGAGCAATCAGTGTTGACACCAGCTACGAGGAGTCGCTCGGCGATCGGCCAGCGAATGGGCTCACGTCCCAGACGCACAGGGGCGTTCCCAAGGAGAAGGGGGCATGGGGCGTGAAGCCTGGCCGCCTTCGGGAGTGTCGGCTTCCAGCCGGCTCATATCTGGGGAGGCGTGGCTCAAATGCGATTGGGGGTGACTCGGGTCCGTGGGATCTCGATGACGCGTGGTTGGGAGCGCCGGCGGCCCCGCCGGCTGATCATCGAGTCGGTTGACGGCAAACGTCGTGCCATGGCGTATCCCACGATATCCGAGCGGACCCAATGCGATTGCCCTGGCCGTCGAGGGGCGAGGTTGTATTCTCGACATCCCGCTGCTACATCTCCGGTCGGCGCCAATCGGTCACATCTGGGCCAGATGTCGCACCGGCGCCGGTCGACACGCTCGGTCGTGTCGACATGGATGGACAAGCAATCCCGTCTCGCCTCTCGCGTCCTCTCACAGCTATGATGTACGATATTGTTCTCGCCGGTGGAGCCGGCACGCGCTTCTGGCCACTCAGCCGCCGCGAACGTCCCAAACAACTGATAAGCCTCTGGGGCGGCGACACGATGATCGAGGCGACCGTCAATCGGCTCCGCACTCGAGAGACCGGAGAAGGGGTCTTCGTGGTCGTCGGGGATCATCTGCTCGAGGCGACTCGCTCGGTCCTCGACGACGTCTCCGACGAGGACTTCATCGTCGAACCCTCCCCTCGCGACACGGCCCCTGCCATTGCCATGGCCGCCGTCCACGTCGCCGAGCGAGCCGGCGAGGAGACTCCGATGGGGGTCTTCCCAGCCGATCACTACATCGGCGCTCGAACATCCTTCCATCGCTGTCTGGAAGCGGCCGAAGCTTACGCTCGCGAGGGTCACATTGTGACGATGGGGATCGAGCCGACTCGACCCGAGACCGGATACGGTTACATTCACGCCGAACTCGACCGAAATGTCGAGGCGTCGGGGCGGCCGAGCGAAGCCCCTCGGGCGCGTCAGGTCGAGGCATTCGTCGAAAAGCCCGATCGCGAACTCGCCGAAGACTACCTCGCCTCGGGCGACTACCTCTGGAACTCCGGCATGTTCGCCTTCACGCCCGAGACGCTCTTCGACGAGATGGAACGTCAACTTCCCGATTCATACGAGGCGATCGAGGCGATGCGAGACGTCTGGGACCGAGACGATCGCGACGCGGTCGTCGCCGAACAGTTCGAATGTCTCGAGGCGACGTCCATCGATTACGGCATCATGGAGGGCGCTCGAGACGTCGTGACGATTCCCGCCTCCTTCCAGTGGTCGGACGTCGGTCACTGGGCGGCGCTCGACGAAGTGCGCGAGACCGATGACGATGGCAACGTCGTCGAGGCCGACAGCCTGTTGGTGGACGTCGACGATTCGGTGATCTTCAGCGAGGGCACCGATCGATTGATCGCAGGCGTCGATCTCGACGATCTCGTCATCGTCGACACGCCCGATGCCCTCCTCGTCGTGCCGCGCGAGAGCGCCCAGAAGGTCCGCGATGTCGTCGATCGCCTCGAGGACGAGGAACGAGAAGACTTACTGTAACCCCCGAGATCGCGTCTCGCTTCCACTGGAGGGAGCCGTCGCGACAGCGCACACGAGTGACGAACTCTCGAGCTCTCATGGAGACGCACGCCCCCGACAGTTCGCCGAATCAGAGCGACCAGGCCGCCGTACGCAAGGTGCTCTGGATCACGTTGACCGTCAATATCACCGTGGCGATCGTCCAGCTCGGATACGGCTACTGGTCCGACATCGTCAGTCTCCAGGCCGATGGATTTCACACGACCTTCGATGCCCTCGCCAACATCATCGGATTGGTCGCGCTGGGGGTCGCCCGACGTCCCCCCGATGTCGAACATCCCTACGGTCACGAGAAATTCGAGGTCGCCGCGAGCCTCGTCATCGGCATCATGGTGCTTCTTGGATTCATCGAGATCGGGCGAGCGGTCTGGACGGCCACCGCCCAGGATCTGGTGCCGACGATCACCCCACTCGGCTACGGACTCGTCATCGGAACGGTCGTCGTCAATCTCGGTGTCAGTGCCTGGGAACATCGAGAGGGGCAGCGTCTCGATTCGATGATTCTGCAGTCCGATGCAGCTCACACCTTTTCCGACAGTCTCACGACGGGCTCCGTGCTGATCGGCATGTATCTCGTCGACGTGGGATTTCCCGTCGGCGATACACTCGCCGCTCTGGCCGTCATGCTGTTTATCGGGATGACGGCCTATCGCGTGCTCCGCGAGGGACTCGATGTGCTGGTGGACTCCTCGTTTCTCGATCCTCGAGACGTCCAGTCCTGCGTCGAGGAGCTCGACGAGGTGCAGTCGTGTCATTACGTCCGAAGCCGTGGCATGCCCGGATATATCCACGTCGATCTCCATCTGTCGCTCGATCCCGAACTCTCGTTGCGCCGGGCGGGCGAGATCATGAACGACGTCAAAGCACGTCTCCACGGTCAGTTTCCCGATGTCGAGGACGTCCTCGTGCAACTCGAACCTCACGTGCCGGAACACGTCGAGGACGTCCCCGAGCAGTTGGTTTGAAGCCCCGAAGCACGGACCCGTCTCGATCTGCGGTTGACGCGTTCGAGCGGCCGTACGCTTACGCCTCGAACGAAAGCTCATCCCGAGAGGATAGCTCGTCAGTGAGGGAGGCAAGTGCTGCTTCGAATGAACGATGGCTCGTATCCCCCTTCGATCCGAGCATCCCGCGATTACGGACACGACGTCTGAACGTCGACCTCGTCGACCCAGAGTGTCCATCCGTGATCGAAAACCGAGCAGTACTGCTGGTTGTCGTCGGCGTTGCCGAAGACGAGCCGGAAGTCCCTGTCGTACTGCGAGAGATCGATCGATTTGAACGTCCACGAGGTATCGAGGCGACTTCCACTTCCCTTCTTTTCCATCAGCGTATGCCAGCCGCTGGAGTCCTTGAGCATCACGTTGACGCGACCGTAACTCTTGGTCTTGGCCTTGTACCAGAAGGTCAGCGTACTCGGCTGTGACGTCAGGGAGTACTCGCGCGAGATGCCGGCCGCCGTTCCGCAGACTCCGTGGTCTCCGGAGGCTCGAGCCGACTCCGTCCCTTCGTACGAGGCGTCGGTGGCGTCGTCGGTCGCGGACATGACTCCATTGGTGTTGCTGGTGCTGAAGGACGTCCATGACGTCTCTCGGGCGCCATTGCCCTCGAAGCCGAGGGAGCGACGATACTGAATCTCGACGTCGTCGGCCCAGAGCGTCCAGGCATGATCGCCGTTGTCGCAGTACTGGGAGTCGTCGGCGTTGCCCAGAATGAGTTTGAAGTTGTGGTCGTAATCGGAGATATCGAACGTCTTGGTCGTCCAGCCGATGTCGATGCCATTGCCACTCCCTTTCTCCTGCCAGAGGACGTGATAACCGTCGGAGTCCTTCAAAACAACGTTGACTCGTCCCCAATTCGACGCCTTGGCTCTCAGAGCGACCTCTAGGAACTGGGGATCGCCGGCGAGGTCGAAGTCTCGGGCGACGCCTCCGGCCTGGCCGCAGACGCCCGTGTTCCCCCGAGCTCGAGCCGACTCACTTCCGTTGGCACTCGTGCCGGTGTGATCGGGATCGCCCGACACGTTCTCGGAGCCATCGACGAAGGTCGACCACTCGGAGTCCTTGCCCTCGAAGTCTTCTGACTCGATCGGATTGTTGTCGACCTGACCGTCGCAGTCGTTGTCGAGTCCGTCGCAGATCTCGGCCGAGGGCCCCTGTTTACCCTGGCAGGACGTCCAGCTTCCGCTGGTACAGCTCCGCGTGCCCTGCTGGCACTGACCAGTGCTTGTGCCGCACGACTGGGAGTTGAGTTCGTCGACCTGACCGTCGCAGTCGTTGTCTCGGCCATCGCACATCTCTTTGGAGGGCTCGGTTCCTCCCTGGCACGACGACCACGACCCATTCTCGCATGTTCGCTGTCCTTGCTGGCACTGGCCCGTACTCTTGCCACACGACTGGGGGCCGAGTTCATCGACCTGGCCATCGCAATCGTTGTCCTGGCCATCACACGTCTCCTGGGAGGACGTTCGATTGCCCTGGCACGACGACCACGTGCCCTGCTGACACACTTCGGTGCCCTTCTGACACTGGCCCGTGCTGTTGCCGCAGGGGCGAGTGACGTTTTCATCGATCTGACCGTCGCAGTCGTTGTCTCGCCCGTCGCACACTTCGGCGGATTTGCCGACCGAGCCCTGACACGGTCCCCACGTCCCATTCTGACACGTCTGGGTGCCCTTCTGGCATTGCCCCGTCCCCGTGCCACAGGATCGCGTACTGCCCGTTCGACAGTCGCATCCTTCGTCCATCTGGCCGTCGCAGTCGTTGTCTCGACCATCGCAATTGGGAGGCCCGTCTTGACCGGCACGCGTCCCGCCTTGGCAGGTGCCCCACTGACCGTTTTGACATTGCCGAGTCCCCTGGCTGCAGATACCCTGTGACTTGCCACACGACTGGGTGAGTCCCTCGTCGGTTTGACCGTCGCAGTCGTCGTCCTCGCCGTTGCACGTCTCCTGCGAGCTGCCGATCTTGTCACTGCACGCGCCCCAACTTCCGTCCTGGCACTGCTGAGTCCCCTGCTGACATGCCCCTTCACTCGAGCCGCAGGCCTGAGTCAGATCCTCGTCGACCTCGCCGTCACAGTCGTTGTCCTCGCCATCACAGCTCTCGTCTTCGGGGTTGGTTTGGCCTTTGCATTCGCCCCATTGTCCATTCTGACACGTCTGGACCCCGGTCTCGCAGGCTCCTGTTGAATCCCCACACTCCCGCGTGTCACCAGGCTGGCATTCACACGAGTCGATCTCATCGATCTCGCCGTCACAGTCGTTGTCTTTGCCGTCACAGCTCTCCTCCCGAGCCTCGACCCGATCCGTGCACGGTCCCCAGCTTCCATCGGTACACGTCTGTGTCCCTTTCTCACAGATACCCGTGTTCTGCCCACATGTTCGCGTCGAACCATCGACGCACGTGGTGTCGTTTTCGCTCTCATCAGACGTGTCGTCACTTTCGGAACTGCTGCCCGCATCGAGCCGCACGCTGGAGTCACTGGCGTTGGCATCGCTCGCCCCCGAGGTTCCTCCCTTGCTCCCCTCTTCGGGAGGTGTGGTTCCCTGAACACATCCCGCGGCCACAAGGGCGACCATCGCTGCGACCCATCCTATCGTCTCCATGCTCGTGCGTGCTCTCATCTCGATCCTCGTGCCAAAGAGTTATCGTTTGGTCGTCGCGTATATCATGATAACTGGCTGGTCCGGTCGGGACCGGCCGAAGGCAGACGCGCTGTGATCGACTGGAGGTTCACTATATACATAAGATATCGATATCGTAAAACAAATGTCATTCGAACAACCCTGAAACGCTCATGTGAGACGATGGGCCGACACCGGTCGCGCGACGAGACGGCATTCCTCGGAGAACGAGGACGATCGGGTGAGGATAACCCGCCGCGTCCAACGGGGGATGGGGCCGAGGCGCCCCCTCGGTTCGTGTTCACGAACCTCCAGCCCCCGAGGTGTTTCGACGACTTGTTCTCCGTGGGCGATCGTTCGTGTGAGGTCGTGTGCGCCCGATCGCCGCGACCGCGTCCGTCCCACCGGCACATGCGATGGTCGATTCGGGTCGTAGGGGACGGTTGCTCCCCAGGAGGCGAGGGAGGGCTCAGGTCCGTGGGATCTCGACGGCGCGTGGTCGGGAGCGCCGGCGGGCTCGGCAGCCGAGCATTGAGTTGGTCGACCGCCAACGCCGTGCTACGGCGTATTCCACAGTATCCGAGCGGACCCGGAGGTGAGCGAAGCGAACAACGCTCTTGACAGGTGGGAACCAGTTCCATATACAGATGAGGCGCCGAAGTGGGCCATTTTCTTGTCGCCTCACTTCGCGTCTCCACGTTCGGGGATCGTCTAATCGGTAGGACACCGGGTTCTGGTCCCGACAGTCCAGGTTCGAGTCCTGGTCCCCGAGCTGTAAGGCCCGTTGGTCTAGGGGTTAGGACACCGGCCTCTCACGCCGGCGACACGGGTTCGAATCCCGTACGGGCTGCTCGCTTTGCGGTCTCGGTTGATATGCACCCACCTCCCATGCCGGGATCGCTCGCATGTCGCCACTCTCTCGGGTCCCCCGAGCGAGCCCCAATCCCTTGTCAGGAGGAGATCATGGCTGAAATCACGATTGGTGAAGAGGCTTCGAAAGATACGGAAGCACCGGACCACCCGGATAGTGATGCGGAGATGGAGATGACTCGCGTCGTCCGAGTCGACGGCGTCAACGGCATGTTCTGGGTCTCCTCGGACTACAGTGAGGAGACACCGGCGATGAACAAGGCCGGAGTGGTCATCGACCCACTCGAGCTCCGCTGAGCTCATCGATCGGACGTCCCCTTTTGAAACGAAGCGTCCAATATCACTCTGGGCGTCCGGTACACGACCGCACAAACGACGACCGAGGCCTCTCGTTCTCGAAGGCCTCGGTCTACTGCTATATGTACCCTCTCGATGTGATAGCACGGTCGGGTTTCCGGCCCTTTTTCTTTTGAGGCCGTTCCTCGACGCGCTCGTATCGGCGACCGACTCCGAGCTCGGTCGATCCCCCTCGGATGGCAATCGACTCGAATACTCGAACGGATGGGTCGTGTTGATACGAGAAAACGTATCGATGCCCTCGACCTCGCGCTCTACACCGCCCCGCCGAAACGATGGTCAACAACTGTGACTCCCTTGGACGCAACGCGTGGATTCAGCTCATCGGTGCTCTGACACTCGTCGTTGGGATGCTCACGGGGGTTGGAACAGGGGGACCGACGACCGCTCGTGCCGACTCCGGGAGCGTTCGATACTCCTACGAGAAGGTCGAGATCGGTGATCGCGTCCAGTGGGTACTCGTCCCAAGGGCTGCCTCTTCACTCCAGGGCGAGGTGACGACCGATCGTGTACGAGAAGCCTTCGAGCTCCTCCGCGACAGCAAGGAGACCACCTACGGCGAGACGTCGATCACCGTCGACGGCCAGGCGCCCGAGAATATGACGGCGACCGTCGAGATCGACCCGGACTACGAACGCTACAAACTGATCATTATCGCCGAATCGGTTTATACCCTCACGGAGCTCGGGGTCGACGAGGTGACCTTCCCCGGATATGCCGAAGGAGTAGTGACGCGCGAGGATGTGCCCTTTTCGGCGTACACGGTGACGCTCCCCCTCTGGAGAGCCCTGCCGAAAACCAATCTCGTGGATGCCCACATCCGCATGCCCGACGGTACCGTGCGCTCGGCCGAGGACGTGTACCGAAAGTGGGAACAAGACACATCCAACCTCCGCGAGGCCCTTTATACGTATCTCGACTCGTCTCGCGATTACACGGTCCAGGAAGTCACCAAGCGTCTTCCCGAGATTGGCGTACCCTATGTCGATCAGGTCCTTCCCCTTCTGGAGCACGAGAGCCGAACCGTCCGCAAGACAGCCCTGGAGACTCTGGAGTCCGAGCGCAACCAAGAGAAAGTGCTAAAGGGTGTGGTCTCGCTGATGGAATCCGAACAGCGCGCGCCCCTCGCCCGTCAGGCCGCCGAGTTTCTGGGCCAGGCCGACAACCGTGCCTACAGCGTGCAGCGATGGTTTTTCCGGCTCGAACGGGGAGATGACGAAGAACGAGTGACAGCGGCCCAAGAGCTCGGGGACTGGTCCGGAGACGATCGGGTCCCCAAACGTCTCGCCGAGGCTCTGATGGCCCCCAACGAGACCGAATCGGGTTCGAACGGCCCCAAACAGGGTGACACGGAGCAGTCGGATACGGATGGAGACGAAAACACCGAGAATGACGGGGACGACGCGACCTCTGGGGACGACGAAACATCCAAGTCTCAGAAGACGTCTCGACCGATCGAAACGTTCGAGTCGGCGCTCGTCGAATCGCTGGCCCAGCACGATGCTCACGAGGTGCTCGCCCGCGGGCTCGACAACAAAAACGTCCTCGAGACGACACAGCGCAAAATCGCCGACACGCTCGCCGACGACTCTCAGCCAGAGGCGCGCATCCCCGGGCTCCGCTATCTCGCGGCCAACGCCGATGGACGTCGAGCTCGAGAGGCCATTCGGACTCTCGGTCAGCTCGATCGTCCAAAGGCCCGCAAGACTGTCGAGGAGTTTTTGACCACGAGCGGACGGCGCCTCCGAAATACGGCGATCGAGACGATTCGCTCCATCGGTTCATCCGACTCCGTCTCCGCGATCGCCGATGCCATTCGCCGCGCCGAGAAAAGCAGCGAAAAGCTCGCCAACCTCGGCTACCAGATTCTCTCCGAACAGACGATCCCCGACGTGCTCGAATCGACTCGCGCCTCGGATACGATCGTCCAGCGCATGGCCTACCGGGCGCTCGGCGCCAAGGCCGAACAGGGCACGCCAACCGATCAAATCTTCGAGACAATCTTCGAACAGCTCGAAAAGGGCGCCGATCACAGCGATCCGCAGATCCGAGGAGCCGCTGCCCGCGGACTCGGGGCGCTGGGCAACGATCAGGCTCTGGAGGTGTTGAAGACCCTCGCCGACGACAGCAGCGCCGAAGTGCGCGAGGGTGTCGCCTACGCGCTCGGTAATTACGAGCGCGGCGATATGTCGACGACGCTGAATGGCTACCTCGACGACGATTCGCCCCGAGTCGTGGCGGCCGCCCTCGAGTCCCTCCGCGAGCGCAGCGAAGGAGACGCTCGAGACAAGATGAAGACGCTGGCTGAGAATACCGACAATCCGAAAGTCAAACAGCGAGCGCTCGAAGCCATCGCCCAACTGGTGCCGGACGAAGACGAAGCTCGGCGCGAGGTCATCAGTCTCCTGAGCGGAACGGTGACATCCGCCGACAACTCCGACGTCCTTCGAACGGCACTCAGTCAGCTCGGACGCTTCTCCAAAGAGCGAGCCGTCAACGGGATTGCCATCAGCCTCAATTCCGGCAACAAAGACCTGAAAATGACGGCGATTCGTGCACTCGGACGGACTGGCCACGAAAGCGCCAAAGAGCTCGTCCTCGAGCAGCTCGAGGACTCAGATCCGGCCATCCGCCGTGCCGCTGTCAAAGCTCTCGGCGATCTGGGTGACCCGTCCGTACGGTCGAATCTCCAACAGCGTCTTACCCAGGAGAAAAACGAATCCATCAAGACCCTCATCCAGGAGACGCTCGAAGCGCTCTGATCGAGATGCAGTCTCGGGCTGACGTGAAACATCCGAGAGAGCGTGCAGCTTCTCCTGTCCTTTGGTTTGCCGAGGAGACGACGTGAGACGTTTGAGCGGGTCGTACGTAGTGGCCCTGATCATCGGGCTGGGGTTGACCGGTCTCGCCTGCAAACAGGCCGAGAGCGAGGAGTCCAGCAATGGCTCCTCGAAGCCGACCGAATCCTGCCAGTGGGACGGAGATTGCTCGAGTTACTTTCGGTGTATCGAGGGGACGTGCTCGAAGCCCCCTGCCGTCACGGGCGAGCACGACGCCGATACCCCCCGCATTCGTTTCTATCCGGCCGACTCGCTTCCCTCTGAAGACGATGCCGATCCCTCACCCGTCGCCTCCTTTTCGATCGAGCTGGCTCTCACATCTCAGCAGCGCTCGCGCGGACTGATGCACCGACGAGAGATGGCCCAAGGGTGGGGCATGCTCTTCATCTACCCGGACGCCCAGATGCGTTCGTTCTGGATGAAGAACACGCTCATTCCTCTCGACATGATCTTTATCGGTTCGGGCGGCAAAATCATAAACATCATTGCATCAGCCGAGCCCATGACGCGGACGCCCCGCAAATCGAAGGGTCCGGCCCGATACGTCCTCGAGATCAATGGCGGCGCCGCCGAGCGCAACGGCCTCCGCCCCGGACATCAGATGCGGCTCGAGGGCGTCCCCGAGCGACTCCAGCCCTGACGTCATGTCCTCGAAACTCTTCGATACCGCGCATTGGCTGGCCCCGACACGGACCTACCTCGTCTGGCACGTCCTGAGTCTCCTGCTCGGGATCGCGGCCTGCTTCGTCCCCCTCTTCAACCTGGTGGGCTACGAATCGGCCGCCCTCTTCGGGGTCGTGCTGGGGGTCGCCACCGTCTTTTTGACGCTTCACGTCTTCGAGGCGGACGTATACGAGCCGCCCCTCGCCGGCCCTCGATCGTGTCCACCGCTGACAGATTTCACCCGTCTCGCCCTCCGCCATTTCTCGCTGTTGGTACTCCCGCTCGGCCTGCTGTCACTCAATGCCCTCCGGGTGCGCAACTGCGATTTCGTCGTGGGTTTTCAGTTCTGGGTAGCCATTCCCGTCGTCTCGATCCTCGTCGGCCAGACGATCGGTTGGACGATCGCAGCGATCCTCCCCGACCGGCGCTGGCTCCGAAACGTGGGGGCCGCTGCAATCGTCGCGATGAGCGGGGCGACGTTTGGCCTGCATCTGGCGCTCCAACCTCCGATCGTCGGCCATCAGCTCTTTTTGGGATATTTCAGTGGCTCGATCTACGACGAGGCGCTCTCGCTGCCGACGAGCCTGATCGCATACCGCGGCCTCAACCTCGCGGTCGTCGGCGCCGTGCTGGCGGGACTCGAGGGGATCCGGGCTCATCGACGCGACGAGGCCATCCGCTGGAGTCTCCTCGTCATGGCGCTCTTCGTCGCTGGAGGCACCACGCTCTGGACGATTCGCCAGGATCTCGGCATCGGCATCGATCGGGTCTACATCCAGGAGGAGCTCGGGGGCCGACTCGAGACCGAACACTTCGTCATCCACTATCCCGAAAACAGGCAGTTCGTCGACCGGCTCGACCGCCTCGCCGAGGATCACGAATTTCGGTACGACGAGATGCAGGAGTTTTTCGAGACCGACCCCGCCGACGACGAGAAGCTCCACAGCTATGTCTATCCCAATCGCGAGGCCAAGGGCCGCCTCATGGGGGGGCGCCAGACGATGGTCGCCAAGATCTGGCTCGGGGAGATGCACATCCTGTGGCCGAGATTCGGCCATCACCTGCTGGCTCACGAGCTCGCCCACCTCTTTACCCCTCCGTTTGCCGCTGGACCGCTTCAGTTGAGCATGCGCAACGGGCTTGGGGTCAACATGGGGTTGGTCGAAGGGATTGCGACGGCGGCCGACTGGCCGAGCGAACATCTCACACCCCACGAGGCCAGCGCCGCGCTGCGACGTCTCGAGATGGCCCCGGACCTCGAAGCAATTCTCGGAGCGGGTGGGTTTTGGACGAGTGCTTCGCGACGAGCGTACGTCCTCGTCGGATCGTTCATCCGGTTTGTAATCGACCGCCACGGGCTCGAGACCTTCAAGCGCGCCTACGGCCGCGGGGCCTTCGAGGAAGCCTACGGACGCTCCGTCGGCGAACTGCTCGAGGACTGGCGCCAGTTTGTCGACGACATCGAGATGAGCGAGTCCC
>JAQCND010000581.1 GCA_028274765.1 Bradymonadaceae bacterium | reverse complement strand
GTCGCCTCGGTCGATCCCGACAGCGTCGCGCTCGCCGACATCTACTTCCGAGACGGGCTGAGCTGGTTAAAACTCGAGGATTACGAGAGCGCCGTCGATTGCTTCCAGCGCTCCCTCGATCACGATCCCAGGCAAGGGGTGACGCTCGCCTACCACACATACGCTCAGTTCAAGCGCCAACCCGACAACACCTCGGTGATCGAGGACTGCCGAGAGAGCTTCGAGACCGCCATATCACTCGCCCCCGACAATCCCGAGATCCGGATATTGCAGGCTCGTTTTGGGCTCGAAACCCGGAATGGCGAGGTAGCCAGCCACGCGATCACCCAGGCAGAATCGTTGGCCCCCAATCACCCCGAAGTGCACGAACTCCGACGTCTCTATGACAAGCTATCGAGCTGACGACGTGGAGGGAGGGGAGCGTCGAGAGGAAGACAATCCGACAAATCCTCCCCACTCGACGGGTTGCGTCGAGAGGCGTCCGCCCACTCCAAGCGCCCATCCCAGTTCGGGAAACGACCGCGAAACGGACATCCAGGTGCCTCCCGCTGACCCGTCGGTCTCCAGCCATCCCTCCCAGCGTACGGTGACGGGGCGAACATGCAGACGAACATCGAGGGACTGTTGAAGGGGAGTGCCTCGAAGGGACGCGCCCGTATTCGGTTCGAGACGCCGTATCGCTCGCGGCCCGCGACTCGAGAGATCGTCGGCGTAAGCGAGTGTCGAGGCCGGCGGTGAGAGCGTACCGAGTCGATACCCGACGCCGAGAGATCGCCATCGGAGACTCGGGCCGCCCGTGACGGCAGGGGGGCTCTCGTCGACACGCTGAACGGCTCGACCCCGCAGGCGCCAGTGCTCCGTCCCCATCCCCAAACGACCGAAGAGCGTAGGCGAGCGGACGAGCCACGCGTCGAACCCCGGGGCCTGCTGAAGTATGCCCAGCGGAAGCGCGATGTCGAACGCGTCGACATGAAACTGTTGAGCGAGCGTTACCACGGCAGCCGTCCACTGGGGCACGCGTCGATAGGGCGCTCCCCGAGATAGAGCCGCGTCGTGTTGCCCCCCCGTTCCGGCGATCTCGCGGAGCAGCGTCACGCGCGGTTCGAGTCGGTGACGCCACGAGGCAAAACGTCCCTCGAGCCCAACTCCTCCCCGAACTGCGCCGAGCAACTGGAGCGTCGCACGCGACTGAAGTCCATCCCCGTTCTGTCGCCCCCCGTCTACGGCCACCAACCGATGCCCGGAATGGTTGGCGACCTCCCCTTCGAGATACCATCCGGTCCGATCGCCGAGACGGGCCGCCAGCGCGCCGAACAATCCCGTTCCATAACGGTCCTCGCCCTCCGAGCGAACGAGACTTCGGTGGACGAGTTCGGTGGAGGCTCGAACCCCCTCGGCCACGTCGTGATCCGCCCCGTACCGGAGGCGGCCGCCGGCGAGCTCGTCGAACGACTCCGGGGAGCGATCGGTGGGGGCGAGATGACGGACATCGATCTGGAGATGGTGGCGAGGGCCGTTCAGCGAGAGACCGCCCCGACTCGAGCGCCATCCCCGAAACATGCCGGGGTCGCGAAGCCGGTCGAGTCTCCAGAGGGCGTCGCGGTCGGTCTCTTCGAGCGACACGGCTCCGTGTACGTAGCGTCCGCCTCGATATCCATCCCCGACGAGATCGTACGCCAGATCGCCGTCGGAAGTGCCGTACATCTGGAGGTCCAGCCGGGTCGGATGCTCGTATCGAGGAGCCAGCGCGTCGGCCTGCGCCCCTCGGGACGCGATCTGCACTCCTCCTCCGTACCATCGACCCGGAGCGATCGTGGCAATTGGTCCGAACTGGCCTGTCCCCCACAGGTAACTCCCCTGTACTTCGAGAGTTTCGTCGGTGTAGAGCATGCGAGGGGGCATCGGGCCGCTCGCCGCCCGCGACTGCGACAACCTCATGTCGCCGAGTCCGAGCGGGACGAGTCCGGTCGTCCGCGCTTCTCGAACCTGCCAGGCCTCACCATCGAAGCGAAGGCTTCGAGCTCGGAGTCCGCCCCGCGGAGAGTCGAGGGCATCGGGCGAGGGGGGACACGAGCGGTTCGACTCGACTCGCGGTGATGCCGAAGTTCGCGTCCAACGCACCGATTCGAGCGCGACCGACGTTCCGTCGAACTCCCCGCGCTCGCCTCGCATGAAGGCGTCCCGGGTGACGATCGCAAAGGTATCGACGGTGAGCTCGTCTCCCGAGAGGGTGGCACTGTCGACGTAGTACGTTCGCTCGGTCTTCCGAGTCGTCGCTTCGATCCGTTGGAACGTCGCACGTGACGTCTCATCGAGACGCCAGTCTCCGATCCGCAGCTCGAAGTCATCGGTCTGAAGGACGAGACATCGACACGTCGTCGAGGCACTCACTCGACACCTCCGGGCGCTCGCTCGCCCCTCGTCGACGGCGGAAGCCAGGCGTTCGAGAGAGAGGGTCGAGAGCAACGTGTGGAGGGCGTACCACTCGCGATGATCGAGCAGTGAAAGGGGGGCAGACGGAGATGAGGGGGAATCGGACGTGCTCGAGGGCGTTTCGGGGGGAGGGGCCGACGCTGATCGAGGGGATGGCCCGATCACGACGGCGAGCCAAGCCCCCAACGAGAGAACGATCGCGAGTCGAGGGGGCGACGGTACGGCGTATCGAGTCATCGAGACGACGAACTCGTCGATCGACTCGAGACAGAGGTGGGCGGTCGATCATCCTCCGCCGCGTGCCGAACGATTGGCCTGTTGTGGCGAGGTCTCCTCCGAGTCTCGTGCGAAGTCGAGATAGAGATATTGGCCTTCCGTCGAAATCGAAGGAGATTCCGACTCCTGCATGTCGATTTCGATACGGACACGCTCTCCCCGGGGACGAGCGCGAATGGTGCGGACGTTGCGATTGAAGTAGCTGGCGTCAATGGTTCGACTGAAATTTCGGGCGGCGATGTTCGTATCCTCGAGCGCGACGACGATCGTACCATCGTCCTCCTCTGTCACGTCGTACTCGGGCGTTCGCGAGGTTTGAAGAAAGATGCGCGTTCGATCTCGTTCGGGTTTGAAACCGAGCCAGGTCAGACGATTGGGCTTCGAGCTCTCGCTGCTCTCGTCGTCTTTGAGATGCTCGACTTCGTCGCGCGCTCCCGGAATGACACCGCCATAGAGTTCGCTCGGCGGCTTGTCGACGGGGGCCTCGGCCGACGTGTTGTCGTCATTTTGCTCGTCGTCTTCCGAGTCGTCCTCGCCGTGCAATCGGATGCGGTACGAACCGGCCGACTCCGAGTCGCCCTCGTTCGACTCCTCTCCCGATGCCGACTCACGTCCCTCGGACGAAGTCTGTTCGGTCTCGGGCTGGGGCTGGCCCGGATAGTACGTTCCTCCCTCCGCGTCCCCTGAAGATTCGCCTCCTCCGCCGGAGTCGCCCCCTTGATTGCCGTACTGACGAATTTCCTGCGCAGAGAGCAGCGCCGGCCCGCACGACAGACACAAACATGTCACGGCGAACCAACTCCACGAGATTGTACGACGTATCGACATGCTCATCCTCCAACCGTAGAACCTCGCGCTTGTTTCCACGAGCGTATCAATACCTAACACGACCGCCCGAGAGGAGCAAGAAATCCATGCTTCCATCCCCCGGTTGCTCGACATCTACGCCTCCGAGCGGAGGCCAGACGACCGGTGGGCCATCACGAGCGCGTCGTTGACAACTGAGATCGACCCTTGCTACTTTCTGATGTCGTCCGTGCTCTGACATTCTCTCACCCGCTGTCTCGGAAATTATGCGATATTTGACGCCCACGCTCTGTGCGCTCGTCGTCTCGCTCTGCCCCGCATGGGGACACGCCGAACTCTCGGACGAGCTCGAAAACGAACTGAACACACGCGTCGAGACTCACCGATCCGAGGGCGACGAACTGGCGAACACGGCCTCGCTTCTGACCCTCGGTATCCTCGGGGGAGACGAAGCCGAAAAGGCACTCGAGGAAGCCCAAACCCAGGACGACGAACGCGTCCGGCTCGCCGCCGGTCTGGGGGCGACGTACGCCGATCTCGAAGACGCCGAGAGCTTCCTGATCGAGCAGCTCAACAACCGCTCGCCTCTCTACCCCGTCCTGCTCGACCGGGTAGCGCTTGTGCCCGATGAGATGGAGCGCGAGCTGCTCGAGTCGTTTCTCGAGGAAGCCGAAGCCAAGGATCGCAAGGCGGTCTTTCGCTATCTCGCCCAGCAGTACGGGACGCTCTACGACCTCCTCGGCACGTATGCCACTCATGAAGACGACGACATCCGCAGTCAGGCACTAACCGCCGTGCAGTCGACCGCTCGCGCCGACGCCTTCGATTGGGCCGAAGAGCTCGTTCAATCGGACGACGAGGCGCTCGAGTCGGACGGCTTCGAGCTGATGCAGACGCTCTCCGAAGTGCCGGGGCGCCAGACACGCGCCAAGTCGGCCCTGAAGATAGCCCTCGAGTCGGGATCGACGTCGATTCGGTTGAAGGCAGCCGGCCGCCTCCTGGAACTCCACGATCGAAGTGCGGCGGAGCCGTTGACTTCGATGCTCGAGGAGGTCGAGGAGGCCAAGATACAGACGAAGATCGTCGAGCTGATGCTCCAGCACAGCGTGGCGCCCTCGGTCGAGACCATCTCGAAGATGCGCGAGTCCGTCGAGGACGAGACGCTGAAGCAAAAGCTCTTGAACCTGGCCATCAGCGCCGGGGACGACGACATGCTCGAGAAGGTCCGCGAGATGTACGGGAGTACGAAATTTGACGAGCGCATCAAGGCAGCGGAGGCTCTCGGGTATGCCAACGACGACGAGGTAATCTCGACGCTCGGGCGGGCGCTCGTCTCCGAGGGCAACGCCGAGATGCGACTCGTGGCCGCACGGGGGCTCCGGCGCATGGCGTCCGAAGAGGCGCTGACGCCGCTCGAAGAAGCCCTCGACCAGGAGAAGAAAAAAGAGATCAAACTCGAAATTATTCGAGCCTTTGGGAGCATCGGCACCGAAAAGGCCATGCAGACGCTCCAGTTCAACTCGACCGTTCAAGATCCAGAGCTCAAGAAGGCGATCATTCGAGCGGTGCGCGAGGCCAACCACGAGAAGGGATTCGAGGTGCTCAAGCTCTTCTTCAACGCCCGCAATCTCGATCTTCAGTGGCGAGCCTTCGTGGCGGGACTCTCGCTCGAACCCGACAAGGCGATGAAGCGCGCGGATTCGGTCCTTCGCAACCCCCCTGAAGGCTTCATGAGCGACCTGGAGTCGCTCGGATTGAACGCCCAAGAGCAAATCTTCGGGACGTTGATGACCCACGATACGCCGCGCGTTCGAACGTCGGCCTTCCGGAGTGCTCGCAAGCTCGGCGATACGATGACCTCTCGGTTTCGAGAGCTCCTCGTCGACTCGGAGACCCCCGACGACATCCGCCGTCTCCTCGTCGACCACTTCGCGGCGTGGCGCCAGGCCCCAAACACCCCCTATCTCGGCAAGGTCGTCCGGGATGCCTCCGAGGAACTGGCCCGTCGAGCGGCCTGGGCACTGACTCGGTACATCGATCAGGATCTGGGGGCGACGTTTCGCGGATACTTCGAGCACGACGACAAGGCCATCCAGGCGATCGCCACGTACGGACTGGCATCGATCCATCTAGGAGAGGGCGACGACGAGTGACCCATTGGTGGCGAGTCATCACGCTCAGGGGGCAGAGCGCATCTGCCCCTCTGCTCGCCGCGATGAATCCATAATCGCGTGACGCGGGTCGTTACCTCGCGCTTCTCCGACGAGGAGTCGCGAAAGCGACCGGCCAGCCGGGATGCTCACGTCACAGAACACACAGGGGCGCTCCGTACGATAGCATGATGACCTTCGTCACATGAGATGCCCTCCGGAGCGCCGGCGTCCCCGCCGGCATGATGACCTTCGTCACATGAGATGCCCCCCGGAGCGCCGGCGTCCCCGCCGGCATATGGAACAGCTCTCCCCTCGAACAGATATGTAATTACCATCATGGCGAGCGATCGAGCCCGTGGCACCAGTGGCTCGTCGGGCGGAGCTCCCTGACGGGTGTGGGGGCGCTTCTCACGCCACTTCAGAAATCTCGTTGGGTCGATGCCGTCGCCTTCCCCCTTCGCTCGGGGACGTTCCCCCCTCGGCGTCTCCCTCCTTTCGCCGTTTGACCCGAGACAACGTCAGCTTATCGGTAGTCAAGAGCGTCGAAGACGCGTGCTTTACGTGAAGGGGTGTGGGCCCGCTCGGATACCGTGAGATACGCCGTGGCACAACGTTTGCGGTCAACTGACTCGGTGATCAGCCGGCGGGGCCGCCGGCGCTCCCCACTACGCGTCGTCGAGATGCCACGAACCTGAGTCACACCCGAGGGATGTTCTTCCATGGATTTAGAGTGACCTTCAACACTGGTTGCCCGTCGACCCAAGCCGGCAGGCCGCCGGCGCTTCAGGTCCCATGTCGACGGGTCCACTCGGATACCGTGGGAGACGCCGTGGCACGACGCTTGCGGTCGACCGACTCGATGATCGGCCGGCAGGGATGCCGGCGCTCCCAACCACGCGTCATCGAGATCCCACGAACCTGAGTCACGCCCCATGTCGACGTTCTGAAACGGACTTTTATTGCTCATGAGACGGGACTCGTGGCGAGACGCGTTCGTGCCGACCCCCGTGGCGATGGCAGCAGTTGGCATCGCCGTCCCCCGTCGCACGGCGAAACGCCACACGGATCAAGCCCCACCCCGACGTCGTGTCGGAGCGGGGCCGGGCGAGTGGAGCGACGTGAGGCTCGACATCAGTGTCAGAACTTCGTCGACCATCCGACCGAAACGCCCTTGCGTCGGGGACTGATCGAGACCCCTTCGAGGGCCTGTTTGGGCGCCGACTCCTGGCCCGAATAAGCGCGATACAGGAGGTAGCTTCCGGCTGCGATGCCAACCCCTCCGATCGACAGTCCGACGACGCGCCAGGTCGCCGCCGAATTCATCGCACTCTGCTGAGCCGCCGGACTTCCCGCCGAGAGACGGCCGGGTTGACAGACGGCTGTCGCTCCGTCGCCGACCGTACAGGTCGCTCGATTGGCCTCCTCGTCGAGGCTGTTGAGTCGAAAGTGAAACGCCAATCCCGTCGCCACACCGGCCAGTCCCACGCCGGCCGAGACGAATCCGGGGATGGGCGAGAAGCCGGCTCGAGGGGGGGGCTCGGGCGTTCCCTCGGGCTGATCTCCTCCTTTTTCCCCCTCGGGCTGGAAGTCGAACGTCAGAGTTTGTGTCTTCCCTCGTCGAAGGATGATGGTTCGGGTTCGAGTTTGGCCTCCTCCCGTCTCGATGGTGACGGCGTGTTGGCCGAGTGGAAGACTCTCGAGGGTCGTCGGCGCCGGCCCCATCGTGCTGCCGTCGAACTGCACGGTCGCATCGTCCGTTCCCGCTACTTCGACCTCGACGCGCCCGACGTCACCGTACAGAAAGCTCTCGACGATGCCGGGAATGGCCTTCTTGACGGTCTCAATATCGCCCTCGACCGTCTGCTCCTGCACCTCGCGCACGAATCGTTCCTCGACGAAATCGAACATCTTCATCGAGAAGAGATAGATGTTGTCGGTGCGCTGGATGGAGCCGAAGACGATGCGCTGCCCGTCGACGTAGCTGGAGAGGGGGTTGAGACATTCGGGTTTGGGCTCGTTACACCCGGACCCGGCCATCAACATGAGATTGTCGATGGTCGTCTCTCCCCCGGAGACGATGTGCATGCTGTCAGATTGATTGATCTGCTCGTTGAGTGTCCGATAGAAGGTATCCATGACCTCCTGCTCGGCCTCGAGCTCCTCGAATTTCATCAGGACGGTGCTCGTTCCCTGCTTGTCGGATTGAGCCCATCCCGACGAGGCCGAAACGAAGGTGACACCGAGAGCAGCAACGAGTACGGTGAGCGTGTGTCGGACGTTCACGTGTGAATCTCCGGCTGACGGACAGAGACGAATACCTTTGATCATCGTGCGAGGCGGGGAAAGTGTCCGCTCGCTGTGTTCTTCTACGGCGAGAGTATCACTCGCCGGGAATCGGTGTCAATTTCTCCAGCGATCGCGTCCAGAGACGGAGCCATGACGTCACGTCTCGTCTCGCCGTCTCCGCGGCGCCTGCATCTCACATTGCGGTCTCTCGATCTCCCATCATGATTCGAATCGATTCTATCTCGAAGTCATTTGGTGCCGAAGAGATCTTCAGCGATCTCGACTGGCAGATCCCCGAGGAAGGGGAGTTCATCGGACTCGTCGGGCCCAACGGGGCCGGCAAGTCGACTCTCTTTCGCATCATCGACGGTGAACTGGAGCCCGATACTGGTGACGTCGTCGTCCCCAGCGAACTCCGGATCGCTCATCTCCGCCAGGAGATCATCGAAGAAGAACGGGATCAGTCCCTGCTGGAGATGCTCCTGGAGGGAGCCGGCGATCTGCTGGAGATGAAAGAAGAGCTCGACGAGCTCGAGAACCGCATGGAACGGGCCGATGCCTCCGAGAGCGTCGATCTCAGTTCGGAGTACGCCGAACTCGAGGGAGCATTTCGCCAGCGCGGAGGCTACGAGATCAGGAGCCGCGCCCGCAAGATTGCCGACGGACTGGGATTCGACGACGACGAGCTCGAACAGCCGATCGCCTCCTTTTCGGGGGGCTGGCAGCGTCGCGCCGTGCTCGGTCGACTTCTGCTCCAGAAGCCGGACGTCTTGCTGGTTGACGAACCCACCAATCACCTCGATCTGGCGACGCTCGAGTGGCTCGAGGGCTTCCTGGCCGATTTCGACGGCACGATCGTGACGATCAGCCACGATCGATACTTTCTCAATCAGCTCGCCGATCAGATTGCCGAACTCGCTCACGGCCGTCTCAAGACCTTTCCCGGCAATTTCGACGACTACCGACGCCAGCGCCGAGAGTGGCGCGAACGCCTCGAGAAGAAGGCCAAAGAGCAGCAAAAAGAACGCGAAGAGATCCAGGAGTTCATCGACAAGTTTCGCTACAACGCCTCGAAGGCGTCGCTCGTCCAGAGCCGCATCAAGAAGCTCGAGCGCATGGAGACCATCGAGGTCCCGGAGCCGTTGACGACCGACGTCTCCTTCGAGTTTCCCCAGCCACCCCGCGTCGGCAAAACCGTCCTCGAGACCCACGACGTCTCGAAGGCCTATGGGGACAATACGGTCTACGAGGAACTCGATTTCACGATCTATCGCGGCGACAAGATTGCCTTCGTCGGTCCCAATGGAGCCGGGAAGTCGACCCTGATGAAAATGATGGCCGGCGTGTTGGCTCCCGACTCGGGGCATATCGAGGCGGGACATCGCGTCGACGTCAACTACTTCGCCCAGCATTCGGTCGATCAGCTCGAGTCCGCTCACACGGTCTTCGAGTCGATGGAGGCAGTCGCCTCGAACAACGCCTATCCCGATATCCGACCCGTCCTCGGGGCTTTCGGGTTCAGCGACGACCAGGTCGACAAGTCCGTCTCCATCCTCTCGGGAGGCGAAAAGGCCCGTCTGGCGCTGGCTCGCATGCTGCTCGAGCCGGCGGGCTGTCTGCTACTCGACGAGCCAACCAACCACCTTGACATCCCCTCCTGTCAGGTCCTCGAGGAGGCGCTCGCCACCTTCGAGGGCGCACTCTGTCTGATCTCTCACGATCGCTACTTCCTCAACGAGGTCGTCGACAAGGTCGTTCACATCGAAGACGGAGCACTCACCGAGTACGCCGGGGACTACGATTACTATCGATACAAGCGTCAGCAGGAGACCGCCGACTCGGAGGAGGTCGAGGCCGACGAGTCGCCCTCCGACCCGGAGGACGAGGCGAGTGCCGATCTCTCGCGGCAGGACAAACGCCGCATTCGAGCCGAAGTGCGTCGGGAACGTCGCAAAGAGACCGAACCCCTTCGAGAGGCCATCGACGGGATCGAATCGCGCATCGAAACACTCGAGGCGCGCCGCGACGAACTCGAATCCCAGCTCGCCGATCCCTCGACCTACGACGATCAGGCACGCGATCTGGAGGAGCTCAACCGAGAATTCGGTCAGATCGAGAGCGAACTCGAATCACTGATGTTCGAGTGGGAGGAGAAAAGCGGCGAACTCGAGGAGATTCGCGAGCAGTACGAACAGGAGGCCCAGCAACGTATCGAGGAACAGTGAACCCTCGTTCCTTCCGCTCGTGCCCCCGGTCGCCTCGACGGCCCGTGCCGTCGGTCAGTCGGCCGCTCGGGCCAGCTCTCGATCGTCGTCGGACGAGGGGGAGCGTTCGGCTCGCTTTTCGGTGAGGTCGAAATACATGCGCAGCGCCTCGGAGGCGACATACGGGCCTTTGATGTGCCAGGTGGGTTTGTTGCAGGCGAGCGCTCCGACGGCGGCCCGGTGCTCGGTGTCGGCATCGTGGCGCCCGAATCCGACAAACCAGGTGTAACTGAGGTAGGGATCGTGATCGGCCAGCGTCCCCGTTTTGCCTCCGGTCGTGACGTCTCTCGGAAAGCGAGCGCGGTGCTGGAAGTAGTTGTCAGCCGTGCCGTCGCGGGTCGTCTCCTGCAGGAGACGAGAGAGTGTGTCGGCCGTATCCTCGGAGACGACCCGACGATAGGGGTTGGGATCGAACTGCTGGAGGACCTGTCCGGAGGGCGTCTCGACCTTGTCGATGATGGAGGGCTCCATCATCACCCCGTCGTTGATGAGCATGGCACTGATCATCGCGCCGTGCAGGGGGCTCAGATACGTATGCCAAAATCCCGCCGCCGTCCGAGCCTGCTCCAGGGGATCGTCAACAATTTCGGCCTCGCTCTCCTCGACGGGCAGCTCGAAGGGCAGATCCGAGTTGAATCCAAATCGCCTCGCCCAGCGCCGGAGATCGTCCTGAGAGAGGTGGGTGTGAGCCAGCTTGGCGATCGCCGAGTTGATCGACCAGGCGAGGATCTTCTCGAGATCAGCGCACTTGTTGTCGAGCCGGGGATTGCCCTCGATGTTGGTTTCAGTCAGGCCACTGTGCCCGCCGTGATAGCACGTCTCGTCGCTGGGGGAGATGGCGTGCTCTTCGAGCAGAGCGGCGGCGGTCACGATCTTGAAGACCGAGGCGGTCGGAGCTGAAGCCGACCGCGCCATGTGACGCATGCGCGGGGTCTCGTTAGTGTGGCTGACCATCGCTAGAACGCGTCCCGTCGAGGGCTCGACGAGCGTGACGCCCCCGTGAGGAACGTGGCGGCGCTCGTAGACGCGTTCGAGATGCCGCTGAAGCTCGGGGTGAACGGTGAAAGTAACCTCGAGCCCGTTGGAGAGGGTCTGGACGAGCTTTCCGTTGCGCACCTCGGCACGGTCCAGGGACAGTCCCGCCTCGGACCAGTCTCGCGGAAGGGCCGACAACTCCAGAGGGCCGAACAGTTCGCCGAGCTTGCGAAGCCCGTTCTGATGGGAGGGGCGCTCACCTTTCGAGTCGGAATGCTCTCGTTGTTGGACCGAATCGATGGCGTGTTCGGCGGACGCGGCTCGCACGGCAGCTCGTCGAGCGTCCTCGACGATCGCATCCGGAGCACGATCCTTGCGCTCGGCGCGGGTCACGAGTGCAGTGAGCGTGAGGGCAATACAGGCGAAGACCCCCAGAATGGCGGCACGACGCATGGTGGATGAAGGTGATGTCGAAGCCATGGTGGCAGACCGTATGGAGATCTCAACACTCGAGCGCGAATATACTCTAAGTCGGGAGGAGGGTAAACGCAACTGAATCCGTCAAATCCCACTTGACGACGAGATCTTCGTTGTATATTTAATTCGCCGCTGCGGCTAGGTAGCTCAGTCGGTCAGAGCAAGCGGTTCATATCCGCTGGGTCGGGGGTTCGAATCCCTCCCTAGCTACTGTCTCGTCCCGGACCATCACCGCCGGAACCGTATGCTCCCTTCCCTCTCCGTTGCGGTGCCAGAACCATTTCCCTTGCGACATCGATCGATTGCTCTCGCTGGGTCGGCGGCCCATCGATGACGACTCATACGCCGGGCTTGTCTGTTATGACCACGGATGACGCGGAGAAGGTCGACGAACAATACGAGTCCATCCAGGACGCCAACTATTACGAGATCCTCGGGGTCGATCGGTCGGCGGACGAACATGAGCTCACGGAGCGCTTTCGGGAACTCGCCAAGGAGTGGCACGCCGATCGCTTCCCGGATCTCGATGACGAGCGTCGCCAGAAAGTCCAGGAAATCTTCGCCGAAATCAACAACGCCTATCAGACCCTCTCAGATCCGGGCGATCGAGAGGAGTACGACACCTCTCTCGAGACGGACGACACCGATATCGGCTCGGTGATCGATGCCGAAGACAGCTTCCGAAAGGGACGCAACTTGCTCGACGCCGGTCGATACGAGGGGGCTCACGAGCAGTTCAAGGAGGCATGTGAGCTGAGTCCGGAGGACGAGCCCGAATATCGAGCTCATCTCGTCTACACGGAGTTCCTGCTACTGCCCAAACACCAGGATGGGACGCCGCGCGATCGCGACGAGACCCGCGAACTCCTCGAAGAACTCGAGGACATTTCACGGCAGATATCCGACGACAAGGCCTGGCTCGAGGCATTCATGGGACGGATGGCCAAGGCGCTCGGACGCCTCCCACAGGCCAAACAGTTCTTTCGAGAGGCTCGACGCATCGATCCCGACAATCGCATGGCCCAGCGTCAGCTCCGTCTCATCAAAAAGCGCCAGGAGAAAGACGACGAGGATCAAGGGCTGCTGGATACGATTCTCTCGAAATTGAACCTCGACTGATCCCGGACGCCTGACACGGCGAACACGTCCCGATCTCGAGCGAGTATTCGCCTCCCAACTTAGTTGATTTATCCTCCGATGCCCCAACGGGACGAGAGTGTCATCACGACCCGTGGAAGAATGCGTCATGGCTCCACATCTCCTGGAGCGCCCCTGTGCTTGTACGTTCTTGCTCGCTGGAGGTCTCCGGCGCGCGTTGAAGAAAAATTGGATCAGTATGAGATCTCCCGGGGACGCCCGGGGAGGCATCATGAGGCGACTCGTCCAATCCGAGCTGGGTCCAAAGCTGATGAGGGCATTCTACTCACGGCTCACGAGGGCACTCGCGGGACGAGGCGACTCGACGCTCTGGGACAGTCGCTGCGACAACAGAGGTCGAACCAGAAGAGAGGCTCCTCCTGCCCCCCTCTGGAGAAACTTCGCTCAACATGGTCAAAGCCCCAATCAATCTGAGGACCGGGGGCAACACATCGCACATGGCCTCGAAAGCCCCGGCGCCGAACTGGCTCGATTCGATTGTCGACACGTGTTGTGCTGAACCAGCCCCCCGGCGTTTCGGGGGAGCGAGTG
>JAQCND010000568.1 GCA_028274765.1 Bradymonadaceae bacterium | reverse complement strand
GGAACATCGTCGATCGACTGGGAGTCCCGCTCGCTTCTCCCCTCGCGACGCCCCCGATCTGCGCCCATCGGAGAGTCGGTATGACCCATCTCGTGCAACCGCTCAGCCCCCGACATGTCGCCTCGCAGAGCCGGGCAATTCATTCTCTGTCGGGGGCTCGAGGGCAATCGCATTCGAGCCACGTCTCCCCAGATATAAGCCGGCTGGGAGCCGGCGCTCCAGAAGGCGATCGAGCTTCACGCCCCATGACGCCTCTTCAGAGCGCCCCTGTGCGTTTGTGACGTGAGCTCCCTTGCTGGCCAATCGCCGAGCGACTCCTCTTTGAGGGGAGCGAGGCGACAAAACGTACTCCGAATGGAAGAGGAGCGTCTCGTCGTGTCGTTGATGTATCCAATGCGATCGCTTTGTCGGGAGTTCCGTTGCATCTTGACAAGCCGGGAGGGGGTCGATATCGAATTTATTTCAACCATGAAGAACCCCGTGACATGTCACGACGTGAATGGCAGTTCCACTGAAATACCCTAAACGATCACGGCTTCCTCCGAAACCGGCGCGCCCCCGAAGCCGAAGGCGAGCGCATTCGAGCTCGATGCGACAACGTATGCTCTCGTCAGGAGTCTAGACGGTGATCCATATGGCCGAAACCAACCGTCATTCATCGATCGGCGCCTGGCTCGTCGACCGCAATCAGATCATCTGAAGACGTCCGTCGAACACGTCCCGGCCGACGAGACCATCACTCAGTCATCTCCATCATCGACGATTAGAGGCCCCGCCGAGTCCCGAACTATCAAATGGAGCCTCGTCTCAACTTTTGACGCCGAAGTATCCCCATGGATGTTTATCATCTCGGTATCTGGCTCGTGGCGATTGCCTTCTCGTCGATCATCATCATGCATGCCTGCGAGTCCTTTGAAGAGGCCTCGAAGTTCATCGGGCGCCACATGCCCGAAGGCGTGAGGGGGGCGACGATCAACGCGGTCGCCAGCTCCCTCCCCGAATTGCTGACCACCACGTTTTTCCTCGTGTTTTTCCATCGAGAGGGGGGCTTCTCGGCCGGAATTGCCACCTGTGCGGGCAGCGCCGTCTTCAACGCCGCTCTCATTCCCGCGGCCTGTATGCTGGCCGTCTCGACGATCGGCACCAGGCAGGGAGCATCCGATCGACTCGAACCCGTCCACTCCATCGACATCGGCCGTGCCACGATCGTCCGCGATGGATGTTTCTTTTTGCTGGCCGAGGGGCTGTTGATCTACTTTCTCGCCGATCTCTGGAACGGACGCATGTACTGGTGGATGGGCGCCTCGTTGATCGGGTTGTATGTCACCTACTTCGGATATCTGATGGTTCAATTCCGTCTGGGCCGTCTCGATGCCGGTGACGAGGGCGTCGAGATCGAGGAGGATCAGCGCAAACACTGGCTCGAAGCTCTCTCGACCTTCGATTTCCGCCAGCTCTTTTTCCAGGACCGCTCCTTCACCGACCGACGAGCCTGGGTCGTGCTCGGCGCGTCGATAACGGTCATCTCGATCGCCTGCTGGGTCCTGTCGGAATCCGTCATGAAGGTGGCGGAGGTCACAGGAACGCCGCCTTATTTTGCGGCCGTGATTCTGGCAGCAGCCGCGACGAGTGTCCCCGATACCTTCATCTCCATCCACGACGCCATGGACGGGGACTACGACGACGCGATGTCGAACGCCATCGGAAGCAACATTTTCGATATCACGCTCGCGCTCGGGATTCCCCTTCTGCTGTATACGGTCTTCGTCCTCGGCGGCGAGCCCCTCCACGTCGTCGACATGGATGCAAGTCTCGGCGCCTCGGTCAACGAGGTTCAGGACCTGCGCTTCATCCTCGTCGTCGTCACGGTCTTCATCCTCGGACTGTTTCTCTGGGGCGAGCAGTTCGGACGCGTCAAAGCCTCGGCTTTCGTCGGCCTCTACCTATTCTGGGCGACGTACGTGCTCGGCCGAGCCCTCGGCTGGTGGCCGCGACTGCAGAGTCTCTTCGTCTGACCCCCTCTCGCTCTCGGGCCGTGCGCGCTGAATGGCGTGCTCGTCCCTTCGCATCCGAGCCCCCATCTCTCGCGACGGGCCACGCGTCAGGAATCCCCGACTGCTCGCCGGATACGAACGTCGCTGGAGTCACGATACGGATCGAGGGCCTTCCGAGCCATCGGGTGATCGATCGACGAGAGTGTGCGGAGAGCCGGTAATTTGACCCTCGTCGGAAGATCGTCGAGATGTTCGGTGATCGCCGAGACGGCCCGTCTCCCTCCAAGAGTCCCGAGTGCGTCGATGGCGGCGATGCGTACCGACGAGAATCGATCGTCGACGAAACGAGTCTCGAGCGCCGATACGATGTCATCTCGTCGATCATCGTCGTCACCGGCGACGATCGAGCCGAGACCCTGACAGGCGGCTTTGCGAATCCGGTAGGAGGAGGACTCGAGCGCAGCCATCAGGGCGCCGACGCGGGTATCGTCGGCCGGAAGCTCTCCCAGCGTACGGGCGGCGGCGGTTCGCACGGCAGTCGGGCCGCTGTCGATTCGCTCGAACAGTAGATCTTCGATGGTCGAGGGCGTCATCCATCCGACAAGTTCGATCGCCGGCGCCGCGCGCCCGGGGTCGTCGAGTCGGGCGAGTCGTTGCAGGGTATCTTCGTGAGGAATCAGGGCACGCATGAGAGCCTCTTCGCCGTCATCCGTCGTCGGCTCGAGCGGGCCGAGGCGAGGTCCCTCCGAATCGTGGAGATCGTCGAGGGTCGTGCGGACGTCGACCGGCGCCTCCGCCTCGAGCGCATCTCCGATGCTCTCCGCGAGCGTCTCGTGATATCGAGCAAACAGCGCGTCCCCGCGAGAAGTGCCGACCCGAGTCGATGCCCGTCGCAGACGCTGGACGATCGAGCGCACCTCGATGCGATGCTGGCGATCGTCGATGGCGCCGAGATCGGCCACCAGAGAGGCCCGTCGTTCGCCGGAGTCGAGCTGGCGCTCGTCGGTCTGTTCGACGCGAAGACGGGCCGCGAGGCGAGAGAGGCCACGAATCGAGGCCTCTCGGATGGTCGGGCGGCCACTCCACAATCCCTCGAGCAGGGCGCGATTCGCCGAGGCCGTGCCCACGCCGGCGAGGCCGTCGGCGGCCAGATCTCGCACTCCATCTCGTCCGGAGAGAAGAGCGCGTTTCAACCGCGGGACGACCTTCCCGTCCCGAGTGCGTCCCATCGCCCAGACGACGGCCGACAGTGCAGAGTCTCTCGCACTCGAGCCCTGGAGCGTACTGTACGACTCTCGGAGGGCCGAGGCCGCCTGGCTTCCCCCGATGCGCCCGAGTCCGATCGCGGCGAGGGTCTGCTGACGGTCGTTCTGGGCCTTGTCGAGCTGCTGAATCAACGCGTCGCGGGCCTCGCCGCCTCCGATGTAGCCGAGAGCCCAGGTCGCCATGTCTCGCACGTCCGGGTGATCGGAATCGAGTCCCTCGACGAGAGGAGCGACTGCCCGCGAATCACCGATCTGGGCAGCCGAGATGGCGGCGAGCGTGCGGAGGGGCTCATCGGGATCGATGGCCATGCGGGCCAGTTCGGTCGCGGCCGACGACTCTCGCATGCCCCCCAGGAGTCGAATGGCCAGTGCTCGCTGGCCGACGTCGTCGGCCTCGAGCGCCGACGTCAGCACGGAGGTGGCTCGCGTGGCGATGGCATCGATGTTGGCACGGAGCGTTTCGCGCTCGGTGCCGAGGCCGTACTTGCGCTGCACGATCAGGGGCGTGATCATGTGCTCGTAGATCTCCAGCATGACCTTGCGGTAGATCCGCTTCTCGGAGGATTCGTAGACCAGGGGGGCTAGTTCCTGTTCGATGACTCGGAGTCGGTCGGCCTCGAGAGCCAGATCGATGGCCCGGCGGGCGGCTTTTAAGATTAGCGAATTGTCCCGGGCCTGTTTGGCGACGCGGAGATAGTACGTTTCGGCCTCTCGAGGCTCTCCGACTTCGACCAGGAGATCGGCCAGCTTCAGCGCGTGCCGGTGGGCTTGGGGGTCGAGATCCACGGCCTGGCGGTATTCTTTGATGGCGGCGTCGAGTCGTTGCATCTTGCGGTAGATGCCGCCGAGACGAGCGTGGGCGTCGGCGTCGTCGGGGTTTTTCTCGACGGCGAGCGCGGCGTATTTGACGGCCTGTTCGTCGGCATACAGCTTCAGCGACAGCTCCGCGATGCGATGGTAATAGTCGCGCTGTTTGCGGGGCTGGAGTTCGGCGAGTTGCTGGAGCACTTCGATGGCCGATTCGAGATCGCCCGTCTGGCGGTACAATGTCTGAAGGGACTGGAGGGCGTCGATATCCGACTCGTCGACCTGGTTGTCGGCCTCGACGAGATCCCGATAGACCGTCTCGGCCCGGTCGTACTGGCTGAGCTTGACGTATCCCTCGGCGAGGAAATAGCCCGCCTCGAGATTGGGAGGATCGCTTCGAAATCGCCGCTCGAACTCCTCGAGTTTGGCCCGGAGCTGATTCTGGGATTTGTAGATGCCGATGATGCGCCCCCGCGCCTCCGAGCGCACCTCGGGTTTGTCGGTCGACGTCATGATCTCGCGCCAGATCTCGATGGCTTTCTCCCATCGCCGGGCTTCCTCGTAGGTCGAGGCCAGACCTCGGCGGTAGGCGAGCTTGTCGGGCTTGATCTCCACAGCCTTGCGATAGTTGCGAATGCCACGTTCGATCATCCCGTGTTCCGAGAAGATGCGTCCGAGTCGGGCGCGGGCCTCGGCCTCCTGAAGCGAGCTCTCCAGCAGCCGCGTCCAGGTCTCGACGGCTTTCTCGAGTTGACCGCTTCGATAGTAGGATTCGCCGAGATTCGTGATGTAACTCGGATTGTCGGGCTCGAGTTCGACCAGTGTTTTGTAGATATCTCGCGCTTCCGCCCCCATGTCGTACCGCATGTAGGTGTTGGCCAGTTGGCGATAGACGTTTGGTTGTCCTCGAAACTGCCGTCGGATTCGTTCGAGAGCCTCGACTGCTTTGTCGCGTGCCCCGATTTGGAAATAGAATTTGACGAGGTCGAATCGGAACTGCTCGTTCTGGGGATCGAGCCGGATCAGGCGCTCATGGAGAGCGATGACCTTGGTATCGTTGCCCTGCCGCTGTTGGAGTTGCAGTCGCCGCTGAATCGGTTCGGTCGCCCCGCTCCGGAGACGCGAGGCACGTCGAAAGTCATCGAGAGCCTCGTCAGTCCGTCCGAGATCGTCGCTGAGGCGGCCGAGCGTCATGGACTGTTCGTAGTTGGGCGAGCTCCACTGCCGTTCGTATGCGGCGAGGAGTTCGTCGAGTCGATCCTGAGAGCGGTAGGCTTCGACGACCCTCTCCTGGAGCGAGTCGTGCAGCCAGTGGCCCGGTCGCATCAGCTCCATCGCGCGCCGATAGGTTTCGATCGCTTTCTCGCCTCGGCCCATTTTCTCGTAGAGATCCCCCATGTCCCGGAGTGTCTTGGCCTTGGACTTGGGATTGGAGCCGGCGAACTCGAGGAGTTTCCGGTATTGTTCGAGGGCTTTCTCGTAGCGTTCGTGCTCGACCAGCACCTGGGTGTATTCCATGCGGAGGTATTCGTTGCGGGGGTCGAGCTCAATGAGTCGATCGTAGTAGCTCTCCGCTCGCGACCAGTCGCGCTGTTCGAAGGCCAGATCGGCCAGCTCGCGGAGCAGCTTTTTTTGGCGGCTGCGCTTCGAGACACGCTCCAAGGCTTTCTCGTAGTCCGAGACGGCCTTCTTGTCGTCGCCCGTCTCGGTATAGAGGGCCCCCCGGCTCATCCAGACCACGGGGCGTTCGGGCGCAAGATCGACCGCTCGGTCGTAGTGGGTGAGCGCCTCGTCGTCGGCGTTTTGCTTTTTAAGCAGATGCCCGAGCACGAGTCGAAGATGGACCTGCTCGGGATGGTTCTCGACCCGCTCTCGATAGGAGGCGACGAGTTGCTCGAGCCCCTCACCGGTGCCGACGTACTGGACGAGTTTTTCGAAGATGGGGCCCTCGACGGGATTTTGCTCGAGCAGTTTCTGGTATCGCTTGACGACTTCGCGCCGCCGCTGATCGTTCTCCTGGACGCTCCAGTCCTGGGACTGGGTCCATCCTGCATTGGGCACGAACGCCAATCCCCCCGTTGTCAGGAGGACGAGAACGACTCCCATCAAGCGTGTTCGAAGCGGTATCGTAGCCATGATCATTCGATAGAGGCATCGTGAGCGGGAGACGAGTCGTCAACCTCGAGATCCAGATCACGTGATTCGGAGAACTCTCGGATCGCGTCGACCACTTCATCCAACGTCGACGCCCCCCATCGCGTCTGACAGAGTGTTTCGTCGGGATACCCCCGAAGGATCCAGTTCAGCCTCGAGGCCCGAGGGGATCGCTGGGCGGCTCGCTGCAATCCGGTGACGCGCTCCAAATCGACCTCGGCTTCCGTGACACGTCCGACGTAGGGTTGAGTCTGGAAGACGAGTTTGTCGCGATCGACGTCCAGGATCCAGACGTCGTGGCGGAGGAAGCGAACGATGGCGCCGAGCGAGGCGATCAGAGCAGCCAGCCCGACGAGCGTTCCCCAGAAGACGAGACGCTCATCGGGAGCACCGTGGCGATACTGCTGAAGATAATCCGGCAGGAAAAAAACCATCTCGGCTGCCAGGACGAAGGGAAACCAGATCCCGAACCGAGTCGCCGCCTCAACGACATGTCCGAGACGGGTGCGGCGAATGCTCAACTGAGCTCCATTTTGTTTGACATCGTAGAGTTTCATCGGTCATGCGTGAGCATGGTGAGTCTCGCGTTTCGGGCACTCCTCGTGGACTCCTCTTTATGGCACGTCGTCGACAATCGTCCTACTGGTCGTACCGTCTGCTTCTCTGGACGACCGTATGTATCGTAGGGCTCCTCTTCTACCTGGACAACTCTCCCGTCATACTGGAGCCCACCCCCGAGACATCGG
>JAQCND010000561.1 GCA_028274765.1 Bradymonadaceae bacterium | reverse complement strand
TCCGGCGGCGAGGGCCTTGGCGTCATATCGAATGTTGTCGGCCACCCAGTCGTAGATGGCCTTCATCTGTCGATGGGGATCGTCCTCCTCGGACTCGATGTAGTTCGCCAGAGACTCGATGTCCGTCTCGGCCGACTCGGGGATGGATTGGATGGCCGGATGCAGTTGGTCGGGAGGCGGCCAGTGCGGGGTCGAATCGTCATCAGAACCATCCGTCTCCCCGTCGGTTTCGCCGGAATCGTCATCGGGGTCGGGGGTAGGCGTCGGATCGGGAGTGTCATCGTCGTCATCGGCGTATTTCTCGAAGGGGTTGTCGCGCGTGGCGCTGTAGAGGATCTCCAACGCACTCGCCATCTGAAACAGCGTCTGGCGCGTCGGTTCGACCCACTCGCCCTCCTGCTGTTCGAGCATCCAGTCGCCGCGCGTCGACAGGGCCGTAAACGTATCTTGCGGAAACCAGCTGAAGATCGCCGCCAAAAAGGCAATGTTGACGACCAATGTTCGGAGAATGAAACGATCGCTGAACTTCAGAATGCGCTCGGGGGCCTCGCGGTCGTCCTCCTGTGCCCGAGTGACCTTTTTGTTGAAACGATACGCACTGATCCCCTCCCAGAGAAGGGGCAAAAGCGGGAAGGCCGCGACCCCCGCCACGATGGGGAGCCAGAAGGGACCGTTGAGGTAGGTCGCCAGCGACGAGGCGATCCAGAAGCTCAACAGTGGGATCGAGACGACGAATGCGTTCCAGAGGAGTTTCAAGATGAGAAGCGGAATGCGAATCCATGGAGATCGACGTTCATCAGCCATTACGGGGGCTCCCGGTCGGAAGAACACTTCGAGAATACGGAGAGTCGCGAGCACACACGGAGGCTTCGACGACTCGGCACTGTCACGACACGACGCCCTCCATTGTGTCAGTCGCAGGTCGAGCGCTCAACCGACAGCTCCGCTCACCGGGTGAGAAGGGAACGCCCCGATGCTGTCGACATCGCACTTGTATTCATCGCGGATGTTCGGATCGTGAGACGAAGCGCCGAGCACCCATCATCTGAGGAGAGATACGTCATTATGCAGTCCTGGAAGATATGTCTCGTATCTTCGCCTCAATCTCGTGGGTGAGCCAGTCGATCTTCCGGCTCCAGTCGTCGTCTCGATGAGCACATGGCACGCCAGCGAGCCACTCGAAGATGACTCCCCCCACGGATCCGCAGTGAATCGCGCTCGCGTCCCGAACCACTCGTAGCGCTCCTCCTTTTCGCCATGTTGGCATGCAATCGCTGGGACAATCGAAAAGAATTTGTCTCTCTCCATGTCGGGAGAGGAGGGAAAGCCGGGGCCGACTCGCCGAATTGAGATGGGATGCCGCGCTCGATTCACTCCCCATGCATGTATCCAGTTCTCGTCTCGAGCGGAGGCCGTATCGACGTATAGACTCTCCTTCGAGAGGATGAGACGCTCCCGAGAGGGCGAAGTGAGATACTCGAGCTTTCGAGCCAGGAGAGCTCCCATGCCGCCGAGTCCCCTGTAAGAGGAATAGACGAGCGTGAGGTGATCGGCGCCCTGGGATTCGACGTGCAGGCGCTCGCAATCCCAAGTTCGCCCAGCATTCGCCTGCGGCGGGTCGGGCGAGGATTCGAAGTCGTCCCCGACGCTCGTCTCTTGTCCCTCGATCGCCACGAGGGCCTCTCGGGCGGACGCAAATCGGTCCTCGACGAGGGGCTCGAGCATCCCGTTCAACCATTGCTCGAACTCATCCGATATTCGGATGTGGTCACTGAAATCGAGCTCCATCCCCGTCGTCCGATCCGAGGGGGCCTTGCGATTCAGCAAATGCACCAGTGTGACGCCGAGCCTGTAGAGGTCGCTGGCCGGCTCGGCTCGCCCCATCAGTTGCTCCTGAGCCATGTGCCCGTGCGAGCCGATGATCGTCGACCCCGCCTGGTCGTCGAGAAGCGCCACACGAACCCCGCCGAAGTCGACCAGCACGTACGAGCCGTCGGGGCGCCGCAAGACGTTTGACGGCTTGATGTCACGGTGGATGACCGACGGATCGAGGCCGTGGAGGTCGTCGAGAATCTCGAGCATCTCGCGGGCCAGACGACCTTGTTGTTACATGTAGGGCGCGCCGAGTCGGAAGAGATTGTCTCGGAAGACGGCCGGAAGCGATCGCGAATCGAGGTCCTCGAGCGTCAAGCGTTCGGCCCGACTTCGCTTCTCGAGCGCCAAGGCATCCATGCGTTCGGCCAGATGCGAATCGTAGCACTCAACGTTGAATTCGAAGTTCAGCCGCAGGCTGCGCGGGTCCCAGTTGGCCGATCCCAGCAGCGTCCAGGCCTCGTCGACAACCATCAGCTTCGAATGATCGAACGGCGGGGGCGTCATCCAGACGCGGCAACCGCGCTCCAGGAGGGGGCGGATCTGGCCGAACATCGCCCAGTGGACAAAGGGAAGATTGCTCTCTCCCGGGAGGATGACGTCGACATCGACGCCTCGAAGCGCCGCCGTGTTGAGGGCCGCCGTCAACGAGTCGTCGGGCAAAAAATAGGGGGTGAGGAGGCGCACCGATTCTTGAGCACAGGCGAGCGCTCCGTGCAGCGTCCATGACAGCTTGTCGAGGTGTTCGTCGGGTCCCGCCGGAATGCCGCGCGCCATGATGTCGCCGGCGGAGGAGAGATCGGGAAACCACGTCTCGCCACGGAGTTTCTCGCCGGTCGAAAACCGCCAGTCGTCGACGAAGATCTCCTGGAGCTGGGCGACGACCGGCCCCTCGAGCCGGAAGTGCAGATCCTGGGCGGCGTGTCCGCTGGCGCCATCCTCGATGACATGCCCCGCCCGGATGTTCATGCCACCGGTGAAGCCGACATGCCCATCGACCACCATCACCTTGCGGTGGTTGCGCATGTTGATCGATAGCAAATGGGGCGGGAAAAACGAGGGCAGAAATCGGGCCGTCTCGACGTTGGAATGCTGGAGTTTGCGGAGCACCGACGGACACGAGTAACGCAGGCCCGCCGCATCGATGAGAACCCGCACCTCGACCCCCCTCGCCGCGGCGTCGCCCAGCGCGTCGACGAAGCGTTCGCCCCACTCGTCGTTGTCGAAGATGTAGGTCGCCAGCGTCACCGAGGTCTCGGCGTGCTCGATGGCCTCGAGCATGGCGGGATAAGCTTCGTCGCCATTGACGAGCGGCTCGAGCGCATTGCCCGGCACGAGCGGTTCGTCGACGACGTCGCCGACCAAGCGGGCCAGTCCGCCGAGATGCGACCCTCGCTGCTGGAGCTCGTCTTCGAGATCCTCCCGGCGGATCGGGGCCGTACTCATCGGCGCGTCGTATTCGTCGAGATCCTCGCGGAGCGATTCCGCTTTGCGCTCAATACGATTGATGCCGAACATCAGATAGAGCACGCTCCCCAGAATGGGGGTCAACCAGCTCAACCCCATCCATCCGATGGCCGATCGCGTCTCGCGTTTGTAGAGGACGATGTGGAGCGTGGTCAGACACGCCGTCGTCGTCCAGAGAGCACTGACGATGTGGGGGAGGTACGGCTGCAGAACCTCGACCATGGACAGCTCCCGGTAGCGCCGTATGCCTCGAGGCGAACCCCGAGACATGTGGATGAATGCTCGACCTTGACGTCCAGCGCGAGGGTTCGTACCCATCACACCGTCGACACCAAAACCTTGCGTAATTCTCCTATGACGATGAAGTATCATGGCTGATCAGTCGAGTGAATCTCGCGAGAACTGGAGTGGCATTCTCGGCTTCATTTTGGCCGCTGTGGGCTCGGCCGTTGGGCTCGGCAACATCTGGCGGTTTCCCTTCATTACGGGACGATACGGCGGAGGCGCCTTTGTCATCGTCTACCTGGTGAGCGTCGTCGTCATCGGTCTCCCGCTGTTGATCGGCGAGATGAAGATCGGTCGACGATCCGAACGCGGACCCGTGGGGGCCTTCGGGGCGCTGGGACGCGAGGCGTTCGGCGGACAACTCTGGAAAGTCTTCGGCTTCCTCGCCATCGCGACCGGATTCGTCTTGCTGTCGTACTACAGCGTCGTGGGCGGATGGACCTTCGGCTATTCGATCAAAGCCGTCTATGGACAACTCGTCGCCGGCGGTCCCGAACAGGCGGGGGCGTTTTTCGGGGAGTTCATCGGCAACGAAGTCCAGGTGACGATGGCGCACGCCCTCTTCATGGTGGCCGTCATGGGCATCGTCTACAGCGGCGTCTCCGACGGGATCGAACGGGCGACGCGTCTCCTGATGCCCCTGTTCGGGATGCTCCTGTTGGCTCTCTTCGTCTACACCATGACGAGGCCGGGGGCGAGCGAGGCTCTCGCCTTCATGTTCGAGCCGCGCTGGGGAGCGCTCGGGCTCGAGGCCATCCTCGCCGCGGTCGGTCAGGCGTGTTTTACGCTGAGTATCGGGATGGGGGCCATCATCGTCTACGGGAGCTATCTCAACCAGGACGATCCCATCTATTCGTCGTCGCTGACAGTGGCCGTCGCCAATACGAGCGTCTCATTGATCGCCGCGCTCATCATCTACTCGACGATCGCACTCCGGGTCGATCTCGCCGACGGCATCCCCGAGGCCTACAAAGGAGCCGGGCTCGCCTTCAAAGCGGTCCCCGAACTCTTCGCCCAGATGCCGGGCGGAAGCTACCTGGCGGTCGCCTTCTTTTTGCTGCTGGCCTTCGCGGCCATCAGTTCGGCGATTTCACTCCTCGAGGTCGTCGTCTCGTACTTTATCGAAGAATACGATCTCGAGCGCGACCAGGCCGCCATCTGGTGCGGGCTCGCC
>JAQCND010000556.1 GCA_028274765.1 Bradymonadaceae bacterium | reverse complement strand
CTTTCGAAATTCAACCTCCGTTACGTCGAACTGCTTCCCTGTTGAGGCGAGGAACTAAAGCGATGGGCCAGCCAGGTACTGGCGCTCCAGGGGAATGTCGGAAGGTATCGGTAGGTGCCCTCTGGGGGCGCTCCTGCATGTCCTCCGAGGCGGACTCCCAGCTGGCTCGTATTTGCCCGGAATGTGTGCTCGTGCGCTCGCCCCGTGTGGGCGACTCCACGAGGTTGAATCTCGCCACGTGTGCCGTCATGCTCGAGACGAGATGAAGTCCGAGTTTCCGGCATGCTACATGACGCAAACGGACTGAAGCCATGTCGACATTCCGACGGACCGATCTCCCTCCTTCGAGTCGTTCGATCCAGTTAGCCGATCGCTGCTGGCTACGAGCTGCGATCCGGAGTGAGAGAAGTCATCTTCAGGGAGCCGGGCGCCGACGCCTTCTCTCATCTCTCCATGCGCCGAATGTCGGAGTCGACCCGCTCTCGCAGGTCGTCGAATGCGATGGACGTCTCGTCGGGTTTGCTCTACTCCGCCGGGCTCGGCAGCTCGATGCCTCTCCCCTTCAGCCCTGGAGTGCTCGGGAGAGGCGCGAAATCTTGCGTCCCGATCCTCGGGGCGATATTCTACAGGTCGTGGCCCTCGGATGGCGACGCGGTAGTGAGGCGCCCCGATGGCAGGCGCGTGTGATTCGAGAGGGATGTCAACGGGTCGGCCAGCGCATCGGCGCCGAACGTCTCGTGCACGCGACGGCTCCCGCGAGGTCAGAGGATGGAGACGATGCAGCCTCTCCCGAGGCGTATCTCCAGCAACTCCACCATCGGGCGTATGACGACAGAGCCTTGACCCCTCTGCTCGAGCAGGGATGGAGGCTCGATGGATACCGCCCTGCTCCCGAAGAACGGAGCGCCCCGTTCGAGGGCATTGTCATCTGGGATCCCTGACGATCACGCCCCGGCGTCTTCGGAGGACGTCTCGCGGTTGTCGCGCTCCGGGCGAGAGCCGTTCGAGGAGGCGCCGGCGTCGGGAGAGGGCGTCGGTGAACCGGACGAAGCGCCCTGATCGTCTTCGCCCGAGCCCTCCTTCTGACGTTCGACCTTGAGGTCGTCACTGCTCAATCCCGTGAGGACCCCGCTGGCCGTATTCGAGACGTAATCGCGAAAAAAGATCAAAAAGACGAGCACGGCCGTCAGCACGAGCACCTGGAGACCGATCAGCCAGTAGCTGTTGCCCTTGCTGCGTCGATTGCGAGTGCGGCGGCGTCGACTCATGATCTCTCCTTCTCGAGTCGAGCGTCAGTTTCGGAGGCCGGGCAGAGATCACGCAGATGCATCTCCAGTCGTCCTCGCCCCCGAAAGTACGTGTATCGCGGCACGAATGCCACCGAGACGCGTTCGTCGAGGAGCTCGAGATCGTCGCCCATCGAAAATCCGATTCCGCCGAGTTCGGCACTGCCATCGGAGAAATCCGCCCGGAGATGGTTGGTGCCGACGATCTTCGAATCCCGAGACCGGGTGTTCTGGCACATGAAGACGGGTTCGGGATGCGACTGGCCGAAGGGCCGGAGTCGATGGAGATCGTGGATGAAGCTCTCCTCGAGTTCGCCGAGCTGCACCGATTCCTCGATGTCGATCGTGGGGTTGGGCAGTTCGCCGCGTTCGAGTTGTGACTCGAGCGACTCGTCGAGCCGCCGGTGAAGCTCGGGGATCGCTTCGGGGGCGAGCTCTAGTCCAGCGGCCGCTGCGTGTCCTCCATACTCCTCCAGGAGATCATCGACCGTCTCGAAAAGATCGACTATGTCGACACCATCGATGCTCCGCGCACTCCCTTGAGCGTGATCGTCCTCGCGCCGGAGGGCAATCGATGGGCGGTGGAACGCATCGGCGAGCCGTCCGGCCACGATCCCCAGCAATCCCTCGTGCCAGCCCTCTCCGTCGACGACAATGACCCGGGCGCCCTCCTCGACCTGGCGCTGAGCTTGTTCGGTGGCCTCGTCGACGAGGGCGCGCTGCATCTCGCGCCGCTCGTCGTTGAGCGTCTCCAGTCGAGAGGCGATCTGGCTCGCCCGACGGGCATCCGAGGTCGTCAGCAGTTCGACACACATCGAGGCGTCGTCGATGCGACCAGCGGCATTGAGACGAGGGGCGAGCTTGTAGCTGATCGCTTGAGCCGTGATCTCGTCGTCGCCATCACAGGCCTCCGAGATGAGGGCGCGCAATCCCGGCCGCGGATCGGAGTCCATCAGCTCGAGCCCGAACGTTACGAAGATCCGATTTTCCTCCACCAGCGGCACGAGATCGGCCACCGTCCCCAGCGCCACGAGATCGAGAAGGTGTCTCAGATCGGGTTCGTCGCCGGGCTCGAAGGCGCCCTGCTCGCGGAGGCCCGAACGAATGGCGACGGCCAGGTTGAAGGCCAGCCCCACGGCCGAGAGCCCCTCGAACGGGAAGTCACACGCTTCGCGATGGGGATCGAGGACAGCCTCGGCCTTGGGAAGATCGTCGGTCACCGAGTGATGGTCGACGACCACGACGCGCATGCCCTCCTCGCGAGCAATCTCGATTTCTCGCTCGGCCGTGACGCCACAATCGGCCGTGATCAACAGGTCGGGAGAATCCTCGGCGATCGCTCGGACGGTCTCGGGACTCAACCCGTATCCATCCTCAATGCGATGAGGAATCAGATAGTCGATGTCGGCATCGAGCGTCTCGAAAAAATCGTAGAGCAGAGACGTGCTCGTGATCCCGTCGACATCGTAGTCGCCGTGGATAGCGATCGAGCCGTCGGCTTCGAGGGTCTCGACGACGACGTCGACGGCGCGTTCCATCCCCGCCATTGAAAAGGGATCGTGCATGTGAGCGAGGCTCGGGTTTAAGAACTTCTTCGCCCGATCCGGATCGTGCCATCCGCGTCGAGCCAGAGTCCGAGCGACGATCGGATGGAGATCGAGCTGGCGGGCGAGTTCGCGCCAACCGTCGACCTCCTCCTGGCGTAGTTTCCATCGAGGCGTCTGGGCGGTCATATCGAGCCACAAGTCGAGAGCCAAGGTGTGATGAGACCGCGAGAAGCGGCGCTTCAGTGTATGGCGACCCCTCCGACAATGCAACGCCGATGCCTCCCGTGAGCCCTGCATGCCCCCGATGGCTCGCGCCGGCTCACGAGTGTCGATCTCCGGCATCGATGCGTCACTTGATGCGCCGCCATTCCTCGAGGGCGCGCTCTCGAGCCTTGCTGTGATCGACGAGTGGTTCTGGATAGTCGTCGCCGAGAGTGAGATCGGCGTCGGCGAGGGTCGAGGAAGCCGCATTCCAGGGCGCGTGAATGGCATCGTCCGGGAGATCTCGAAGCTCCGGGACCCAGCGGCGGATGTACTCGCCGCTCGAGTCGTAACGCTCGGACTGCGAGACGGGGTTGAACATCCGAAAGAACGGTTGAGCGTCGGCGCCACAGCCGGCTGCCCACTGCCATCCCATGGTGTTGTTGGCGATATCGGCGTCGACGAGATGCTCCCAGAACCACGCCGCGCCCTCCTGCCAGGGGAGAAGCAGGTCCTTGGTGAGAAACGATCCGGCGATCATGCGAACCCGGTTGTGCATCCAGCCAATCTCTTGGAGCTGTCGCATCCCGGCATCGACGATCGGATATCCCGTCTCGCCTCGGGTCCAGCGCTCGAGCTGCGTGGCGTGGTTGCGCCACTCGAAGGCCTCGAACTTGTCCTTGAGGGGCTGGTGGTCGGTCTCGGGATAGTGGTGGAGAAGATGATAGGAGAATTCACGCCAGACGATCTCCTGGAGATATGTCTCGACCGACTCGGGATCGTCGTCGCTCTGGACGACGTCGCTCTCCTGGACAGCCTCCCACACCATGGCCGGGCTCAATTCGCCGTGATGGAGGTAGGGCGAGAGTCGCGACGTGCCGTCGTCGCCCGGTATCTCCCGACTCGCATCGTATCCCTCGAGAATACCCTCGAGAAATGCATCGAGACGGTCGCGGGCGGCCGCGCTTCCCGGCGTCCAGGCCTCGGCGAGTCCCTCCTGGGAGCCGACTTCGAACAGCTCGTCGAGTGGCACCGACGAGAGGGAGGGGGCGGGCCGGTCGACCGTCTCGAGATCGGGGAATGAAAGCGGCTCACGGACGTCGACGACTTTTTGAAACTTCTTCCAGAATGGCGTGTAAACGTGGTAGGGGCCGCCGGAAGTCGTCTGAACCTCGTCGGGATCGTGGAGGATGCGACTCTCGAACGTCCGAACGTCGAATCCCTCTTGTTCGAGCGTCTGGGCCACGGACTCGTCCCGCTCGCGAAGGTGCGGAGCGACGCGCTCGTTCCAGAATACCCCCTGGGCTCCGACCTCGTCGGCGATCTCGATGAGCGTCTCGTCGCTCGGACCCGGGCGAGTCACCAGATCGAGGCCGTGAGATCCGAGCTCGTCGGCCAGCGATTCGAGTGAATGTCGCAACCACCAGCGCGACGACTTGCCCGGCTCCCAGGGGGCCTCCTCGTCGGGGGCCCAGACGAAGAGAGGTACGACGGCGGAACTGCGCTCGACGGCCTCGACCAGGGCGGGATGGTCGAGGAGGCGGAGATCGTTGCGAAACCAGACGAGAATGGGCGAATCGTCAGACGTGGACATGAGGGTCGTGAGGGTGCGGGGCGATGAAACACATGCATTTCAATGCGTTTTGAACATGGGGCCCGAGACCGTTTTGACAACCACCCGGCGACGAGAAGAGGCCGTATTCGGGGCGGAGGCTGGACGTGAGAGCGATTTCAGGCGATCGTATCGAAGCCCTCAACGCGAGGGATACGAGAGCCCGGCGGCCCTGTGACCGGCAGTGTATCTTTTTACGCTTTTTCACGCGACGATTGCCATGACTCAAACATACGACCCCGAGGCCCTCGACGACGAGCTCACCCACTACGGGTCGGAACCGACCATCCGGGTCGTGATGATGCCCAAGCATACGAACGCACTGGGCTCGATCTTCGGGGGGGTGATTCTCAGCCAGCTCGACCTCGCCGCCGGCGAAGAGGCGCGCAAGACCGCTCAGACCCGCGTCGTTACCAAGCTGATGCGAGAGGTGGAGTTCGTCGCGCCGGTCGACGTCGGAGACTGGGTGGGATTTTACACCCGAACCGAGGAGGTCGGCGGGACCTCCGTGGCGGTCAGCGTTCTCGTCATCGCTCAGCGCGGACACGACCGCGAACACTTTGTCAAGGTCACCGAAGCCGAGCTGGTCTTCGTGGCCGTCGACGACGACGGGCGCCCCGTTCCCGTCGATCCGGCCGAACGTACCCGAGGGCCGGGGAACGAGCGTGAGCCATGATCTCTCCTCAGTAGCCGATGGGTCGGTGAGCGAGGATCGTGTATCTCGCGCATCTCGGAGCACATTCGATCGGGAACGGGGTAGAACGACCAAAAAGATTTTTGGACGAGTGAGCGCTCGTGTTACACTTGATGTCCCTTTTTTGGAGAGGGATTGACGAGGCGACGGGAGAGACGACGTGGTCGATCCATCCGAGACACAGACGGCATCCGATTTTCACGCTCCGGTGATGGTCGAGGAGGTGCTCGAGGGCCTCGCCATCCAGTCGGGCGAGTTCTATATCGATGGCACGGTCGGGGGCGGGGGGCATGCCGAGGCCATACTCGAAGCATCGGCCCCTCGGGGTCGGGTTCTCGGGATCGATCGCGATCCCGAAGCGATCGAGGCGAGTCGACGACGACTGACTCCATTCGGCGAGCGGGTCTCGATCGTGCGAGGCAACTACTCCAGTGCCGGACGGATCGCTGAGCAGTGTGAGGATGCGTCCGAGGTCGACGGACTCCTGATCGACGCGGGCGTCAGCTCTCATCAGCTCGATGCCGCCGAGCGCGGGTTCAGTCTCCAGCAGGAGGGACCGCTCGACATGCGAAGGGGGCCCGAGGCCGAGCGCCTCGATACGTATCTCGAGCGCGTTCGCCCCGATCAGTTGGCGGACGTCCTCCGCGAATATGGCGACCTTTCGTCGGCCGATCGCCTCGCTCGAGCCATCATCGAGGCTGTCGAGCGCGGTGATGTGGAGACGACCACCGATCTGGCCGACGTCGTCGCATCGGTCCCGATCCCCACGCGGAAGGGCGTGCGAGCCTCGACGCTGGTGTTTCAGGCTCTTCGGATCGAACTCAACCGCGAGCTCGACCATCTTCGAGAGGCCATCGAGTCGGTGCCCGAAGTGGTTCGACCCGGTGGGCACGCCGTCTTCATCAGTTTTCACTCGCACGAGGACCGTATCGTCAAGCACGGGTTCCGCGAGCTGGCCAACGACTGTGTCTGCCCTCCGGATCTACCCGTCTGCGGGTGTGATGCCGAAGCTCGGGTGGAGGTGTTGACGTCGTCGCCTCTGCGCCCACCGGACCCCGAAGTCGAATCCAATCCCCGGGCGCGAAGTGCTCGACTCCGGGCAGCCGAAGTGTGCTGAGTGACGACATGCGACGCGGGCGAGAGACGCCGATAGATTCTCAAATCACGCGAATGCAATGAAACAGTGGCTCTGGCACATCGTTCGCGACATCGGGGCCGTCGGACTTGGCATACTGATGGTCGCCGCCCCGACCATCTTGTTGCTGATGCACGCATGGTACGAGTATCGTATCGTGCGGCTGGGATACGATATCTCCCGGGAAACCGAACGGCACGAGCAGCTCGTCGACGAACACCGCGAATTGACGATCGAGGCGACCCTGTTGCAGCGCGAGGAGCACCATCAATCGTCCGTACGCGAGCTCTACGGATTGACTCGCATCGAACCCAGACAGGTTGTCACAATCGATGCTCCGCCCCCTCCCGAACAGTCGGCCCCCGACATCGAAGACGACGGATCGCATGAGTGACGAGACACAGACGAATCGACCATGGGGCGTTCACCTCCGTATGGGAGCGATGGGAGGTATACTGGCGATCGGACTGATCGCCGTCCTCGGCCGTGTCTACTATCTCCAGACGGTTCGAAAAGAGCACCTCCAGAAGTGGGCTGAGAAGCAGACCCAGAGCCAGCTCGAAATGGAGGCCACGCGGGGGAGCATTCTCGATCGCGACGGTACCGAGATGGCGGTGACGGTCGAAGTGCCGAGCATCTACGTGCGCCCCGACGAACTGGAGCATCCCCGCCGAGCCGCGCGCCGGATCACCCCCCATCTGGAACTGGGATTTTCCAGTCTCCTGAACAAACTGACCTCCGACCATTCGTTCGTCTGGCTCCAGCGTCAAGTCAAACCCGAGTCCGCCGAGGCCATCGGGAAGCTCGGTATCGACGGTATCCGCGCGACCGACGAACACGATCGCTACTACCCGCTCGGTTCGACGGCCGGGCAGATTCTCGGCTTCACCGGCATCGACGGCCAGGGGCTCGAAGGCGTCGAACGCATGATGGACGAGACCCTTCAGGGAGGTACCTACGAACTCGACGGGCGGCGAGATGCCGACGGCGAGATGCTCCTGACTCGGCAGCTCCCAGATTTCGGGCGATTCGCCGGCAATGACGTTTACCTGACCCTCGACGATCGCATCCAGCGCGTCGCTCAGGAGGCCGTGCGTCGGCAGGTTCAAAAGTATGATGCGAAGTCCGGATACGGGGTCGTCCTCGATGTCCAGAGTGGCGACATCCTGGCGATGACGAACACGCCGGATTTCGATCCCAATCGTTTCCGTGAACACAGTTCCGACGACTGGCGCCTCCGGCCGATGACCGACAGCTTCGAGCCGGGATCCATCTTCAAGCCCTTCGTGCTGGCCTCGGCGCTCGAAGAGGAGACCATCGATCTTCAAACGCCCTTCGACTGCGAGGAGGGACGGCTCCAGATCGGCCGCCACGTCATCCACGACTCCCATCCCCACGACGTGCTGACAGCGGCCGAAGTGATCCAGAAATCGAGCAACATCGGAACCTACAAAATGGCCCAGACCATCGGCCCGAAGACGATGTATCGATACATTCGTGACTTCGGGTTCGGGGAGGAGACGGGCATCGATTTTCGAGGCGAGCGAGAGGGCATGCTCTCGTCGCCCGATGGCTGGGCCGACGTCCGATTTGCCAATATTGCGTTCGGTCAGGGGATCTCGGCAACCCCTCTCCAGGTGGCCCGAGCGCTCCACGTCATTGCCCGAGACGGCCTGCTCAT
>JAQCND010000553.1 GCA_028274765.1 Bradymonadaceae bacterium | reverse complement strand
ATTGTCCGAACACGAAGAATTCCAGCCAGAAGGACAGCAACGCCGACGGAACGGGAGATGCCTGCAGCGGCTCGAGTGACAGCTCGAACGGCGGTCCCGACGTCGGATTCCGCGCCGATGGTGGACAGCAGGGAGGTGCTGGATACGGTGGCCGTGGTCAAGACGACGATGACAAAGAAGTCACTCGACGTATCGCCTGTTCGGCCGTCGGCGGGTCGACCACCCCGAGCAACATGACGGGATCGCTCCTCGTGGCGCTCCTGGCTCTCGGCGCCATTCGCCTCCGACGCCGACGCTCGGAGAACTGACCCCTCCCGTCGTGCCATCGTTCGTACCCGACCTCCCCGGTCTTTATAGCCGGGGGGGTTTTGTCATGTCTGCCGTGATAGATTGCATGTCTCTGTGAATTTCCGCCTGCTCAAGCTCCCACTGCCTGCCGAGCGTCGTGACGACGTCGAGAAGATTTTTGATGCGCACGAACTGATCGAATCGTCTTCTCGGTCGAGCCCGAGTCGACCCAGATCGTTCTTCGCACCCAAGTCGGCATCCCCGAACTTGTTCTGGCGGCGAGTGCCGAGGCAGCCGGCGCGCTCTCCTTGACGACGAGCGCCGCCGATCGCGTGACGGGTGTCATGATCGCCCCCGCTTTGTTCCCGCCCGTCGTGACCGTCGGCATGCTCGGCAGAGCGAACGACTGATCGAAAGCTCTGGGCACGCTCTACCTCGTGGCCTCGATCATCATCTGTCTCAACCTCGCCGGGGTCGTGATGTTTTTCGCGCAGCGCATCCGCACCCGCACCGCCTGGAAAGCCGAACGCGCCAGACGCTCTCTCTGGACCGCTATCGGCATCTGGATCGTGTTGCTGGTGGCTCTGAGCGGTCTCGTCATGGCCAGCGGTGCCCATCGTCCCACCTGACGATCACGAAAACGGCGGCTCTTCTCCTCCGTTTCGAGGGAAGCGCCGCCGCTCGGATGCTCGGCTGTCTGTCGTCTCGGGCTCGATCAGGGTCTCAGTTCTTTTTCTCATCGTCGGGAATGACGTTCAGAGCCCTCAATCCCTTGGGACTCTGCTTGAGCTCGAACTCCACCGATTCACCGGCTTCGAGCGTCTTGAATCCATCCTGCTGGATTTCGCTGTAGTGCACGAAGATGTCCTCGTCGACATCCTCGCTCAGGATGAATCCAAATCCTTTGGCGTCGTTGAACCACTTGACTGAACCCATTTTCATCGTCCGCTCCTACGCGTGAGTCTCGCTTGAGGCTACGTTCCACTTCGACGACATCTGCGCCGTTGGACTACATGTGCCATGCAAGGGGCGTTCCTTGCCTTCATCACGCTCGACCTCGAGCGCGCAAAAAACGGCATATTCTCCCGTGAACAGGGCATTGGGGGCACGATCTGACCTCACGGCGGGCGACTCATGCATGCATGCGCAGGACGAGAGCGATCGGCACGATCGAGGCGAATCCCTACCGCCTGCGTTCAGAGGTGCAATTTTTTCGTGTCACCGATCACGAAACGCATATTTTGCACGTTTTCGAGAGAAGAGATGCCCTTTTGCCAACCCTATGGCGGCCGTCTTGAATGGACATAAAGAAACGCGCCGATCGGTTTTCGTGCCCGGTCCATGCCCGGCCGAGGGCGAATTGGCGAGCCCTCGAGAGCCTCTCCAGCTCAGAGTTGATGTCAGAACTTCGTGTTCAGGCCAGCTGGGAGCCGGTGCTCCCGGGGCCACGACGATGACAACAATAGTCGTCGAGGCGTCTAGAACCCGTGGCCGGAGTGTTGAAACGCGTTCTTGGCCCGCCCCGCTCCCGGCACTCGCGATGATGGCGCTCCGCTACAGGGTGGGTGAAATGTGTTCGCAGAGACGGCGAGGAGCCTGCAATGAGAGAGCCCCAAACGAGATGTGTCCACGAGAGGCGACACGAGCTGGAACGACGCAAGCGAGGCGGTCGATCGATGCTTTTGAATTGTCGTTCATGGTACGATATCGTTTCGGACGATCGACCGTCACCCATGTTGTCCGGCTGGATCTCGTTGACTTCGAAGGGCTCGAGGAATCTCCGATGATGCGTCTGAATTCGAGTTTATCTCTCGTCGGCCGATTCGTGCTCGTCTGGGTCTTCATTTTGTCGGTCACGGGTTGTGTCACCGACCAGCAATCCCCGACCGGCAGCTCGAATGCCACGTCTCGAGCCGATGCGGGCTCGCCAGATGCCGGTTCGATGCTCGAAGATACTTCGAGACGACCGGATGGGGCCGGGGCAGTCACACTCGATCTCGCCTCCAACTGCAATCCGCTGGCGACTAGCGAGCAATGCCTATTGCCGTATCCGAGCTCGTTTTTTCAGACACCCGACGAGACCACATCGACGGGTGTGAGTACAGAGGTTCCGGCCGGGGCGCTTCCGGAGATCGAGGGGGCGGCCCCCCAGTTCGATACGGGTTTCATCAATGCGATCGATGGCGCCTCGCCCTCGGCTCCCATTCTGATGCACTTTGGCTTCGACATTGCGCTGGACAACCTTCCGGGGCCCGATAGTATCGCGCAATCGGTCGAAGGCGACACGCCCATCGCCCTCTTCGATATGACCGAGGGCGAGCGAGTTCCGTTTTTTGCCGAGATGGACCGCAATCGCAAAGACGACTACGAGGGACGTTATGCGTTTATCATTCGTCCGGTCGAACCGCTCGACATGGGGCACCGGTACGCGGTGGCGATCACAGACGAGCTGAAACCGGCCGATGACTCGAAGACATTGGAGTCGCCACCGGCCTTTCGAGTGCTCCGCGAGGGGACTCCCGTCACCAACGAATCCGTCCGTCAGCTCCGCTCCCGATACGACGAGATTTTTTCGTTCCTCCAGTCGAATGGTTACCAACGTCAGGACCTCTTTTTGGCCTGGGACTTTCGGGTCGCAAGCCGCGAGGACGTCCTCGGTCCGCTCCTGTCGATGCGCGAAGAAGCCCTCGCATTCGCTCAAAACGGCGAATTCGATTTCACGATCTCGAAGGTCAGAGAGGATCCGAACGAGCAGGTCGCCAAGATCGTCCAGGGCACCTTCGAGGTACCGAGCTTCCTGACCGACGACAACACCTTCAACTTCGACGACAACCGCGAGCCCCAACGACGCTCGGAGAATCAGTCCTTCCCCTTCACGATGGTGGTTCCGAAGATCGCCGAACGAGGCGATTCCCTTCCACTGACCGTCTTCGGACACGGGTTGTTTGGCTCGGGGCGAGGCTACTTGGCGGGAGGAGGCAACACGGCCGAAGAGGTCCAGAAGCTGGCTCAGGACAACGAGACCGTTATCGTGGCGACCGACTGGATCGGACTCTCGCAGGACGACCAGGATCTGATCGTCGAGGAGCTCATCTCAAACATCAATCGCATCGAGTTGATCGGGGCTCGACTCACCCAGTCGATCGTCAACAACATCGTGTTGACGAAGCTCGCCGGCGGGCCTCTTCAGGAGGACGATCGGGTGACAGTCGGCGATCATACGCTGATCGATGCCAATCGCATCTATTATTACGGAGTCAGTCTCGGTGGCATCCAGGGGGCTAGCTTCGTCTCGGTCTCGCCCGACGTCGAGCGGGCTGTGCTGAGCGTGCCGGGCTCGATGTGGGCCTCGATGCTTTCGCGTTCGGTCAACTGGCCTCAGATCAAAACGGCTGCCATCGATCCCAGGTATCCCGATCCTCTGCTCCAGCAGATCGGGATCATGTTCTTCCAGAGCTACTTCGATACGGTCGATCCGGCCAACGTCTCGAAGCTGATGCACCGCGAGCCGCTCGAGGACGCCCCGGATGAACGCACCGTCCTCCTCCAGGAAGCCATCGGTGATTCCCAGGTGCCCAATCTGACCACCCGGGCGCTGGCTCGTGCCATGGACGTCGACCTGCTCACGCCAGCCGTCGACACGCCGTACGGCCTTCCGACGACCGAGACCCCGACGACCGAATCGGCGCTCGTGCAGTACCACGTCCCGTCACAGACCGAGGGTGCGATGCCCCCGGAGACCAACGTGCCTCCCGAAGAGAACAATGGCGTCCACTCGGACATTCTCTTCTTGGACCATCTCCAGCAGCAGATCGCGCATTTTGTCGATACCGGTGAAATCAAGCAGTACTGCGAAGGCCCGTGTGACCCGGAATGAGGCAGCGTGAGGGACGTCGTCAGAGTTCCTCGAGCCACTCGGTCTCGTAGGTTTCGGTGTTCGGCACGACGCACAGAAACTCGACGGGCTCGTCGGTCTCGTTGTCGTACCAGTGAACCGTACCGGCGGGGATGAATACCGCTTCACCGGCCTCGGCCTCGACCGTCTCGTCGTCGAGTCCCAGCGTCATCGTGCCTTGCAGCACGTACTGTTCGTGTTCGATGTCGGGATGTCGGTGGGCGGGAATGCGCCCGCCCGGTTCCAGGACGAACCGACGCGTGGCAAAATTCGGGGCGCCGTCGTCGGGCCCGACCAGCACGGCTTTGTGAGCGCCTCGCGTCCGGGGGACGGGTTCGAGTTCGACGTCGTCGGCGTCTCGAACGTATCCTCGTGGCTTGGACATGGTATCTGTGTCGGTAGTGGGAAAATTAGCGTTGCGAATTGGATGCTCGAAAAGCGACGAACCTCCTCGAACGTCTCCGCCTCGGCGCAGCTCTTTCCATACCCTCTCTCGGATCGGGGCTCATGTAAAAAACCGGGCCGTTCGGCCCACGGCCGAATCAACCCGGTTCGAGTCGTCATCCGCTGAAGGGGAGACGAGTTACGCGATATTCTCGAGGACGAACGAGACGGTCGTGCGATCGTCACCGCCCATGTTGGCGGTTAGACCGACGTCGGGCGTCTCTGGAATCTGGTAGTCTCCGCAGAGTCCTTTCATCTGACGGTAGATCTCGAGGACCTGCTTGACACCAGTCGCGCCGACGGGGTGACCGAAGCCGATCAGGCCGCCGCCCGTGTTGACGGGAGTCTCGCCGTCGAGCTGCGTCTCGCCGGATTCGGCCAGCTGGGCGCCCTCTCCGGGGTTGGCGAAGCCGAGCGCCTCGTACATTAGCAGCTCGGTGACCGCGAAGCAGTCGTGGACCTCTGCGACATCGACGTCGGAGGGTTTGACCGTCGCGTCGTTGTAAGCCTCCTGGACGGCCTGTTTGGTGTTGTTGAGTTCCGTGTAGTCGTCGACGTCGCCGAGCGGGCTGGTGCTCCAGCCGTAACTGGTGACCTGGACGCAATCCGAGGGATCGACGGCGAGCTTGTCGAGCCCGGACTCGGTCGCGAGGACGACCGAGGCGGCACCGTCGGTCACCTGCGAGCACTCGAGCGTCTTCAGGTGAGGCTTGAGTTCCTCGTTGCCGAGAAAGCAGAAGTTCTGATCGCTCTCGGTGATGGCGTCCTCGTAAGAGACTTCGACTTCCCGCATGTGGGCGTACGGATTCTTGTTGGCGTTGGCGTACGCCTTGGCGGTGACGTGGCCGATGTCCTCGTCGGTGACGCCGTATTTTTCCTTGTAGTGCTTGGCCCGCCGGGCGAACATCGCCGGGAACGTGAAGTCGTCGAGGTCGCGTTCGGTCTCCCAGTGAGCCGCACGCGCCAGATAAGCAGCTCCCTCACGGGCACTGACGGTGGTTTGGACCTCGGCTCCAGCCGCCAGCACGACGTCGTGGCCGAGCTGGAGGGAGTCGACAGCGTTGATTACGGCGAGTCCCCCCGAAGCGCAGGCTCCTTCGACGCGCTGGAAGGGCTTGCCTCGGAAGGCCTCGTGAGCTCGTGCGGCGAGGGCCCCCATGTGCCCCTGATTGGCGAAACATTCGGCGGCGAAATTGCCGATGTAGCCCCGCTCGATGGCGTCGGGCTCGACTCCCGTCTCCTCGAGCGAACCGTGGATGGCCTCGGTCAGGTGGTTCTCCAGCGAGGGATTGTCGCCATCCGTGTCGAAGTCGGGGTGACCCTTGCCGATGAACGTCGTCAGATCGCCTCCGACGAGATAAATGGGTTCGTCGATATCCATGAGTTGTGCTCCTGCGTGTGGAGTTCGAAGAAAGTCAGCGGTGTGTGCGATTTCGGCGCCTCTCACTCCGGGTTGCACGAGGTCGGAGCCGGTAGCGTGCGCCCTGCCGAAAGGATAGCTACAGTGCTCGATGGAGTCGCCATGTCGTATCGAGTGACTCGCATCGAATCGGGGGACGCATGTGTGCTGTTCATTGCGCCTGTCGCACTGAGTATGGCCACGAAATGGCGTGTTTCAATGGTGTGCGGCGAATTCCCTGTGCTCGTGCGAGTTGGGAAGAGTGAAATCATACATCCCACCGCTCTCTCGCCAGCTCGTCCTCATTCGATTGACTATCGGCGAGAGACACGTCGGCTGACAGCATCATCCGTAGCTCCTGCGCTCATGCGCATCGGCCCGCCGCGAGGCGGCCACACGAACGAGATGCCATGGATCGTTTGGACCCCTCGAGGCCATCCCATCGTCGATCGTACGAGGCGTTCGAGTCGTATCGGTGTCGTGCCAACGGATGTCGAATTCGTCGCTCAAGCTCCGTTGTGAAGTAAGCAGCTTCGCTGGCACGTCGTCGCACGACGTCCCTTCGAGAGAAGTGAGGCGACCCGTCCACCCGGGTCTGGATTCAGGGCTGATGATGGCACTCACTTCGAAACCGACCTTGGCGCACCAGGGCGATCGCATTAGAGGTATAAGCCACACATTCACGATTCGTTCCTTGTTATGCCACCTCCATCCTCCCGCCAGGGCGTCGCTGA
>JAQCND010000546.1 GCA_028274765.1 Bradymonadaceae bacterium | reverse complement strand
CACACGTCTCTGCGCCACTGGCCTCCCCGCCTGCGACGCGCCATACACGCAGCTCTATTCGTGCCGCGTGCCCGACGGAGGACTTCATGAGTACCGTGCTCGATGCCTGGCGTCGGGCGCCGGCGGCCCTGGCCTTTGCGACCGTGGGGGGGCTCGGATACCTCCCGGGAGCGCCGGGGACGTTCGGAACGCTGGCTGCGATCCCGATCCTCTGGCATCTTCAGTACTTGTCTCCGGGCGTTCGTCTCTCGGGACTCGCCGTCGTGACGCTCCTCTCGATGGGGATCTGTCATCGGGCCGGACGAGCGCTCGGTGAGCCCGACAGTCAGCGGATCGTCCTCGACGAAACGATTGGCATGAGCGCGACGCTCGCGTGGTGTCCCTCCCTCGACTGGGGAACCGTGATCGTGGGCGTGATCGCCTTTCGCGGATTCGACATCTTTAAGGGTCCCCTGGCCCGCGATCTCGAGGCCCATCATCCCAACGGTTTCGGGGTCGTCGCCGACGATGGCCTCGCCGCCCTCTGGGCATTTCCCCCGACCTGGCTCGCATGGTGGTGCTGATCTCCTTTATCTTATCATCGAGACATACTTCGCCTTAACTGCCCTCCGGCGCGCCTGTGCGCGCCACCCGCCAACGACCGGCCATGATCACGAGGGGCACCGCGCCGGGCATACCGGCGAAGCGGTCGAGCGGCTCACTCCTTCCAGATCCCTGACAGCTCGCCGCACGCCCCTCCAGTTACGATCGTCGGCAGGACGACCGGTTTTGTTTCGTCTTGTGTTTATAGAATCACGCCATTGGGACCGTTCGATCCCGGCGAGCTCCATTGACGCCGACCTCGACCGCGCAGACAATATCATATGTCGTCCCTTCCCGCGGACTCGATTCGGGTCGAGTGCAAACACCATGATACGTCGCCTGTCACACATCCGCCTCGATACCTGTTGGAGACTCCTCCTCACTCTTGTCGGTCTCTCGACGGGAGCATGCGAGAATCCTCGACCTCGAGACGATGTTTCGCACGACCAGAGGCCCTCGACCGGCTCGTCCCAAGCCAGTTCAACCGAATCGGAGCAGTCGTCCGGCTCGGAGTCGACCGAGGAGAAAACGTCGCCGCCCGAGAGCCCCTCGAACGATACCGAATCGGCGAGACCGTACGCCCAGCAACGGCGCACCATGGTGCGCGAGCAGATTGCCGGCCGGGACGTGAGTGACAACCAGGTTCTGGAGACGATGCGAACGGTACCGCGCCATCGATTCGTGCCCGAGGAATGGCGGTCGATGGCTTACGTCGATCGTCCCTTGCCGATCGGGCACGACCAGACGATTTCACAGCCCTATATCGTTGCCCTCATGACGGCGACACTCGACGTGCGGGAGGACCATCGGATTCTCGAGATCGGAACGGGGAGCGGCTATCAGGCCGCAGTTCTCGGAGAATGCGGCGCCGAGGTATACTCGATCGAGATCATCTGCGAACTCGCCGAGCGGGCTCGCAAAACTCTCGAACAACAGGGCTACGACAACGTGCACGTCACCTGTGGCGACGGCTACGAAGGATGGCCCGAGCAGGCCCCCTTCGACCGCATCATCGTGACGGCGGCGCCGCCCGAGATCCCCGATGCTCTGGTGGACCAACTCGCGCCGGGAGGCCGGATGGTTGTGCCCGTCGGAGAGCGCATCCAGAAACTCGAGGTGCTCGAAAAGTCCGAGGCGGGCGAGGTGGAGCGCACCGAATTGATGCCGGTGCGTTTCGTCCCGATGGTCCGGGAGGACGACTGAGACGTTGCAAAGCAGCGCAATCTCGATCACCATCGGGGTCCAAACTGGCGCATGAGATACGCGTCGCCATCTGGAGGAGTTCGAGTCATGCCGACCGACGACGCAGAGGATGTCGAAGAGGGGATGGAGTGGATCGTCTGGGGGGCTCTGACGTTTTCCATCCCGATCTATGCGGGCATCGCTTATTACCTCTCGATCTCGCCCGACGTTCAGCGCGGGGACGGGATTGGGATCCTCTATCTTCCCGTCGTCATGCTGGTCTTTTCGTTCGTCGAGCTGGGCACGGCCTTCTGGCTCAAACAGCAGACGACCGGTGATCTCAACGAAGATTATACGCTCTACGTGGTGGCATGGGCCCTCGCCGAGAGTGTCGCCATCTACGGGCTCATGCTCTGGTTTGTCGGAGCCGTCGAACTCACGGCAGGATGGAGCTTCATGGGACTGGCGCTCGTGGCGATGCTCGGACTTGCGCCCTACGATTGAGCCCGTCTCGTCTCCTTTTCGCTCGGATACTCAGCTCGTCTGCACCTCGACCTTCGACATGGTCTACGCGTCGACATTGAATACGTGGCTGGCGGTATGTGCTATCATGATGGGGCTCGTGTCGGGATGTGCGACCGGCGACGGAACATCCGGCGGGAAACCCGACATGAAGGGCAGTCCCCCACCCGAGTCCGAGCAGGAGGCGTCGGTTTCGCTTCCGGATGGACGCGTGGCGCCATCGATACGCGAGCGAGAAACCTCCGAGAAGCCCCCTCGAGCCTCGTCCTCCGAGCCCCCCCCCGAGGAGGCCGAACCCGTGACACGAGCCGGTGTCGATCGCCTCCTGCAGAAGGGCCCGAGCTATCTCTTTCGGGTTGCCGAACTCCAGCCCGTTCGACGGGACGACGAGTTTCGGGGCTTCGAGATCGCGGCGCTCGACCGAGGGGCGAGCGAGGTCCTGTCGCCTCAGATGCAGCAGGGTGATGTCGTGACCCATGTCAACGGAGTCCGTATCCAATCGCCCTCGGACGTCCACGAGCTCTGGCAGCGTCTCGATGAGACGTCTCGAATCGAAATCCAATTTCTCCGCGATGGCGAATCCGGGCGAGCCGTCTGGGTGATCCGATAATTCGAATGCTCGCAATTCGCGTATTGACGACAGATACGCCTCGATCCGACGTGACAAAGAAGCCTCATGGTGCAGTCTCGAGATACATCTCCCGGGCAAACTGAACTTGATTCACCTCCGGTCTCCCATCAGTGGTGGCGAGTGGTCGCCGTCGTGATCGGATGGAGCCTCTGGGCGCAGCTCTTCTGGTCTCCGCTCTCGACCGAGTGGCATTCGGAGACGACCGGACTCTGGTTTGTCATCGCTTATTTGCTCCCCGGCGCAATCGTCGCTCTCGCCGGTGTCCTCGATCGAGCCGCCCTCTCGCTCTTTGCCGTGCCCGCGAGTCTCGTGCCAGGACTCGTCTTGCTGCCGGAACGCGATCTCGCCCCCCTCCAGCAACCCCTCGAGATGGCTGCACTCGGCACGACGGTGTTGCTCTACATCGTCGCTGCCTCCCTCCGTCATAGCGACATCGAGGGATTGACCCAGGCGCTCGAACGCGACCGCCAACGACAGCGCCTCGAGGGAACCTACCGGGAATATATTGCCATCCGAGCTCTCTTTTTGGCGGGATTGTTCGTCGTGATGACCTGGGCTTCGATGCTCGATCCCGACATCGCCTCGGCCATCGCCGAACACCACGAATCGGGGGAGGTCTCGGCTCGGCTTTTTATCGCGGTCACCTCGTTTTTCGTCTGGTGCATCGTCGCCTATACGATGTTTCTGGTGCCGATCTCGAACCTCGAGTACGACATCCGCTCGCTACAGCGTCAGATTCGTTCGTGGTCGCAGAGTGCGTCGGGTCTGTACGGGCGTCTGGCCCTCTGGGTGGGGCTGGGAATGCTCGGAGCGGGCGGTTTCGTGGCACTCGGCCTGTCGTCGGGATCGTGAGTCGGCTCGCGCGCTTTCTGACACGAGACACGTATTCATGCGATCGCTCCTCTACGAAATCGTCGCCTTTGGACTGCTGGGTGGAAGTGTCTTTGCGTACTACGAGTGCGTGACGTTTCTGGCCAACCAGAACTATGTCGGCGGCATGTTCGCCATCATCATCGGTTTTTCCCTCGTACGCGCCGGTATCGACATGAGTCGGCTGGCCGCCGTCGTACGGCGTGACTCGTAGTTCGGCGGGGATGCGCCTCCGTCATCCGCCCGGGGGGCATCTCGAGCCGCCAACACGAGCCCACGTCAGCCGCCACGCTGTGATGTATTCTGTTGCCGAATGTCTGTCGAGGCGTCTTGTCCTCCCCTCCTCCGACATACCCGTGGGGATGCTCTCTCGCCGACGAGCGGCTCATGCGTCCTCTCGGGGCCCCTCGAAATCGTGAGCGTCGAGCCGTTCGTCGAGACGCCAGATGAGCGCACTCAACGCCGTCTGAATCGAGGCGTGTCGTACGAATGCCCGTGAACGCGGCGGAAATTCGACGCGTCTCGTGTAGATACCCTCCGGTGTGCCCAGTCCGAAATCGACCGTTCCCACGGGTTTGTCGTCGGTGCCACCGGTGGGGCCGGCGATGCCGCTGATCGCGAGCGACCACGCCGAGTCGGCATACGAACGCATGCCGGCCGCCATCTCGCGGACGGTTTCCGGGCTGACGGCTCCGTGTCGGTGAAGCGTCTGTTCCCGGACGCCGAGCATGCGCATCTTGGCCTCGTCGGCGTAGGTGACCGTCCCGTATTCGAACCATGTCGAGCTCCCCGGGATTTCGGTGATCCGCGACGCCAGGCCACCGGCCGTGCACGACTCCGCCGTCGCCACCGTGTCGCCGCGCGATTCGAGCAGCTCTCCGACACGTTCTGGAAGTGATTGCCGATCGTCCGTGACGAGGGCATCTCCCCATCGCGCCTCGACCTCCTGTCGGACCGATGCGACCGTCGAGGCGTCGGGCCCGTCGAGGCGAACCGACACCAGCGGCATACCGGCGAGATAGCTAAAGTGGACGTCTCGCTGGCGGGCCCGCTCGACGACGTCCTCGAGTTCCGTTTCGATCGTGCTTTCGCCGGGGCCGAGAAACGTCATGGTCTGGCGCACGCGCTGGCTATCGCGGGTGCGATCGGCGAGGCGAGGCTGGAGGAGATCGTCGAGATACCATTCGAATTCAGAGGGGACGCCGGGAAAGAAGTAGACCTCGACGTCTCCGCGTTCGAGTCGAAAGCCGGGCGCCGTGCCGACGTGACTCTGGAGAAGTTCGGCCGACGCCGGAAACATACACTGACGTCGATTGTTCGGGGTGAAGTCGAACCCCCGCTCTTCGAAGTACGTCTCGAGGCGCTCGAGTAAGGTCTCGTCGACCTGCAGCTCGTCTCCGATCCAGTCGGCGGCAGCATCTCGGGTGATGTCGTCCTCGGTGGGGCCGAGCCCTCCGGAGGTGACGATCACGTCGCTCCGTTCGGAAGCACGCTCGAGGGCGTCGACGATGCGATCGTGTTCGTCTCGGACGAATCGCACCGATTCGAGCCGGGCGTCGATCTCGGTCGTCATGCGGCCCAGCGCCGGGCCGTTTTCGTCCTGAACGCGCCCGTCGAGAAGCTCGTCTCCAATGCAGAGACCGGAAATCGAGAGCATGGTGCCGAAGGGGTAGAAGGAGGAGTGAGCAGTGTCGACGCATGTTGCATAACACGACCGGTCGTCGATGTCTTGTCGGGAGCCTCCATCCACGACGAGGGCCATTCGGAGAGGAGCGGACTCCGACGTTACGGTTCGACGAGGACGTTACGATAGACCTCGAGCGTCTCCTCGGCACAACGTCTCCACGAGAAGGTCTGGACGCGTTCGAGTCCCCGCTCGATGCACGCGAGGCGAAACGTCTCGTCGGCGAGCATGCGATTCAGGCCCTCGGCGATCGCTGTCGGGGCCTCGGGATCGACTAGCAGGCCCGCGTCTCCGAGCACCTCGGGAATGCTGGTTCGATCGGAGGCGACGATCGGACACCCCATCGCCATGGTTTCGAGGATCCGGAGACCGAATCCTTCGGCGAGCGAGGGGTAGGCAAAGACCTCGGCGGCGGCATAGAGGGGCGGCACGTCGGCATCGTCGATATAACCCGGAAAACAAAGTCGTGACTCGACGCCGTGACGTTCGGCAAGTCGGGTGAGAGCATCACGGCGAGCCTCGGACATGCCCCCCGCCAGCAACAGATCGACGTCACCGGGAAGACGGGGCATCGCTTCGACGAGGACATCGATGTTTTTACGGAAGTCGTAGCCGCCGAGATAGAGCACGAACCGCTCGGGGAGATCGTGGCGCTCGCGGACGTCTCGGAGGCGGTCGGGGTCGTCGACGGGCTGGAACTGATCGTGATCGATCCCGTTGTGGACGACCGAGATGCGCTCGGGACGGACGTCGAGATGATCGCAGAGGGCGCGCTTGGTGGCCCGGCTGATGGCGATGATGCGATCACAGCACTGCCAACGTTCGCGTCGGTTCATCCACCAGTAGTAGGCGCGCCAGAGGAGATTGCCCTCGAGATATTGCTCGGGAAACATCAGTCGGATGACGTCGTGGCATGTCTTGACCGTACGGAAGTAGGGCGAGACCGGAATGGCCCACGGCTGGGTGCTGTGAAAGAGTCGACAGCCCGATTGCTCGAGTTCGGCATCGAGTCGCCATTCGTTGAGAAGCCAGTGATAGAGGTAGGCCTCTCGCGTATTCGGGAAGGGAGGTCGGCGGAGCTGCCACTCGCCGACGTCCGCCGTGGTGTCGGATCCCGCCATCTCGGGTTCCGAGTCGTCGGGTTCGAGACGAGCCCAGTCGCCCCCCATGCGGAGGGGACGGAGTGCGTCGGGAGCATGACGTGCGTCGCCGAGGGTTCGAAATCCGGAGAGCAGTCCATCGACGTAGCGGCCGAGCCCTCGAGCGCGATGGCCCGTATCCAGGGGAGTCGCATCGACCACGAATGCGCCATCGGTCGGCGCGATTCCGCGATCGATGCCGAGCTTCCCTTTTCGCTCGAGCCAGCGAGCGAATCGATCGAACATGGCGTCATCTCCTGGAAACGACACTTCACTGCGAGTCTGCGGGGGACGTATCAGACCTGACCGCGACCTTCCAACGAGGGATCGCAAGTCTCGACGTGACCAGGCGCGTCCCCGGCTCGAGACAGCATCGAACTCAGAAGGTCCACCCGATATTGAAGCTGAAAAAGGGCGAGAGGACCGACTGACCCTGCTACTCCGAAGTGGCTCCGGACTCGGCCCCGGGGAGCAGTGTGTTGAACCTTCCCCCGAACTGACTCTCGAAGGTGAACCCCGCGGAACTGACGATCTCCTAGCCGATAAACGGGCCGAACGAAGGCACTGATCGTTCGTCCCGGGACGTTGTCATGATTGAACACGCCAATGCATGTGGTCTCAAGCCCGAGTTGCGTGCCGTGTTCGACATCGCCCACTGGAATCAAATCGTCACTGGTCGCTTACTTCGAGTATATCGAGGCCGATCGATTCAGCCCTCGAACACTGGCGCCACCATACCCGAGCACAACCCGGAGATTCCGATTCTATCCGTCAGACGCCCCTCTCCGGTCACTTCGATGAAAGGACTGTAGCGGACATGGTTGTCGGAGAGCATCCCGAGCAGTGGATGAATGGTCGAGATAGTGAGCGATACAGTTTGGAGGAAATCGGGCGACGAAGATGTCGTCTGGCGAGTGCTAACCTGCTCTTCTTTCTGGGGGGACGTCCGATTTTCAGGCGAAGATTGGGTGTTCGCCGAGGTGTTCGCACCGAGTATCAGCGCAAGCACCGCACTCGCACATATTGATCTCTCCATGCGTCTACCTCCACGATGGATACCTCTCGATACGTACTGTTATCGTGGCGCATCACTCTTGCAATTCGACTATCACTGGCGGATTGCGTCATCTCGAATCAGACAGCAAGGACATCGTGTCGTCCGGATCAAGAAGAGTTGTGGAAGTGGGACGTTTGTCGAAGATCGCCGCCATCGCGGGAAGCTTTCTGATCGTCGCGGCCGGAGGATGCATGGGGTGGATGTTCTCGATGCCGGGGGAGTCGCTCGATGGTGAGCTCCCCTCTCTGACGCCCGAGGAGCGTCGACTCGCCGAACGTCTCGAGGGCCACGTCGAGACCCTGGCGGGCTCGTATCCTCGACGCCATCATCTCCACCCGGAGAGGTACCGACAGGCGGCCACGTACGGCGTCGAGACGTTCGAGCGGATGGGATACGAAGTCGAACGCGAGCCCGTCGAGACCGATGGGGAGACCTACCCCAACATCGTCGCCGAGCGGCCGGGCGAGACGCGGCCCGACGAGATCGTCGTGATCGGGGCCCACTACGATGCGGTGCGCGGCAGTCCCGGTGCTGACGACAACGCCAGCGGAGTCGCGGGGGTGTTGGAGCTGGCCCGAGCATGGCAAAAGACGGAATCCCCGGCCCGCACGGTGCGATTCGTGCTCTTTGCCAACGAAGAACGACCCTGGTTTCGGACCGATGCGATGGGGAGTTGGCACCATGCTCGTCGGGCCCGGTCGCGAGATGAAGCAATCGTTGTGATGATCTCGCTCGAGATGATCGGGTACTATCGAACTGACCCTGGAAGCCAGTCGTATCCGGCTGGATTGGAGTGGATTTATCCCGAGCGAGGCGATTTTATCGCGTTTGTCGGCAATCTGCGGAGTCGGGGGGCCGTGCGTGCCTCGCTCGAGGCATTCCGAATGCAGGACAGGCATCCTTCGGAAGGGATAGCGGCCCCCGCCTGGATCCCCGGTATCGGGCTATCGGACCACTGGGCGTTCTGGGAGGAGGGAGAGACTGCACTCATGGTGACCGACACGGCTTTGTACCGCAATCCCCACTACCATCAACGAAGCGATCGCCCGGACACGCTCGACTACGAACGCATGGCCCGGGTGACGACCGGGCTCCGGAGAGTACTCGAGAGATGGGGGCGGGGCATAGAGACGCCTTGAGGCCTCTGGGATGGTTTGTTCGACGTCTCGAGCCCCGATTGCTCAGAAGAGATCGCGCTCGACCATGATGTATTCGGATTGATTGCCCCGTCGGAACAAGCGATCTTCTTCTTTGAGCGACGTGAAGGCATCGTCGAGTTTTTTGTCGCTGAAGTGGTCATTGAACCTCTCGACGACGTCCGATCGGTCGAAAA